>NZ_CP036313.1:4947500-5105161 GCF_004319545.1 Desulfobacter hydrogenophilus
TGTAACTTATTGGATCCTGCCGAAACAGATCCGATCTGTATCCCGCGACCCCGTTAACGCAACGCTTTCGGGCTTGACACGTTAACGGTTTGGGCTGGTCCCCGTTCGCTCGCCGCTACTTAGGGAATCGTTATTACTTTCTACTCCTGGGGGTACTAAGATGTTTCAGTTCTCCCCGTTAGCCTCCTTAACCTATGTATTCAGTTAAGGATGACACGGTATTAACCGTGTCGGGTTGCCCCATTCAGAAATCCCCGGATCAAAGGAAGTTAGGCTCCTAACCGAGGCTTATCGCAGCTTACCACGTCTTTCTTCTTCACTTGACACCAAGGCATCCGCCGTTTGCTCTTAGTAGCTTAGCCACTATTCCACAAATAAGTTTAAACGCTTTGATGTTTTTGAAAATCTTGTGAACTTCTTCGTTGCTTCACGTCAATTTTAAAACAGCGTAGTCTACTACGCTTTATTTAAAATTGCCGATCGCGCCTTGAATTTCAGCAAAATTTTCTTCAACATAGCATGGAGTGATTGATTTTCGTCTTTCACACCATTTTATATTTAGTTGATTGGGTATCCTATGATACCTGATCAACAACGCTATTGATATTTACTACAACAAATTGTCAAAGAGCATTTGAGAGTTTTTACGCACCAATACAACTGATTTGCATCAACTGTATTGGATTTACGTTTTGTATAGGAATGGTGGAGAATAGCGGGATCGAACCGCTGACCTCCTGCGTGCAAGGCAGGCGCTCTCCCAGCTGAGCTAATTCCCCACGTGGTGGGCCTGGGTGGATTTGAACCACCGACCTCACGCTTATCAGGCGTGCGCTCTAACCAACTGAGCTACAGGCCCAGAGCCTTAATCTCTCAAAGTTGGTCAGTGAATCCAAAAAAAGCTTTATGTATTTCTTTCCTTTGAAAGGAGGTGATCCAGCCGCTGATTCCTCAACGGCTACCTTGTTACGACTTCACCCCAGTTATCGACCATACCTTAGGCGCCTGCCCCTATAAATAGTTAGCCCAGCGACGTCGGGTATAATCAACTTCCATGGTGTGACGGGCGGTGTGTACAAGGCCCGGGAACATATTCACCGCGGCATGCTGATCCGCGATTACTAGCGATTCCAACTTCATGGGGTCGAGTTGCAGACCCCAATCCGGACTGAGATAGGCTTTTGGGATTCGCTTCCCTTTGCAGAGTCGCTGCCCTTTGTACCTACCATTGTAGCACGTGTGTAGCCCTGGGTATAAGGGCCATGAGGACTTGACGTCATCCCCACCTTCCTCCCCGTTGACCGGGGCAGTCTCGCCAGAGTTCCCACCATTATGTGCTGGCAACTGACGATAAGGGTTGCGCTCGTTGCTGGACTTAACCAAACATCTCACGACACGAGCTGACGACAGCCATGCAGCACCTGTCTCTGTGCTCCCGAAGGCACTATTGCAATTACACAATATTCACAGGATGTCAAACCCAGGTAAGGTTCTTCGCGTTGCGTCGAATTAAACCACATGCTCCACCGCTTGTGCGGGCCCCCGTCAATTCCTTTGAGTTTTAGTCTTGCGACCGTACTTCCCAGGCGGTACACTTAATGCGTTAGCTTAGGCACAGCAGATTTTAATATCCGCCACACCGAGTGTACAACGTTTACTGCGTGGACTACCGGGGTATCTAATCCCGTTCGCTACCCACGCCTTCGCGCCTCAGCGTCAATATCGGTCCAGAGAGATGCCTTCGCCATCGGTGTTCCTCCTGATATCTACGAATTTCACCTCTACACCAGGAATTCCTCTCTCCTCTCCCGTATTCAAGTCTTGCTGTTTCAAGTGCACTTCCGGGGTTGAGCCCCGAGCTTTCACACCTGACGGACAAGACCGCCTGCGCGCCCTTTACGCCCAATAATTCCGAATAACGCTTGCGCCCCCCGTGTTACCGCGGCTGCTGGCACGGAGTTAGCCGGCGCTTCCTCCACTGGTACCGTCAATAGCAACTACTATTAATAGAAGCTAATTTCTTCCCAGTTGACAGAGCTTTACGACCCAAAGGCCTTCTTCACTCACGCGGCGTTGCTGCGTCAGGGTTGCCCCCATTGCGCAAAATTCCTCACTGCTGCCTCCCGTAGGAGTCTGGACCGTGTTCCAGTTCCAGTGTGGCTGATCATCCTCTCAGACCAGCTAACCATCGCTGCCTTGGTAGGCCTTTACCCCACCAACAAGCTAATGGTCCGCAGACTCATCCCCAAACAATTGCTTTCAAGAAGAGGCAATCTTTCATCAATCCACTTGTGTAAATCGACCTTATCCGGTATTAGCTACCCTTTCGAATAGTTATTCCAGGTTTGAAGGCAGATTATCTACGTGTTACTCACCCGTGCGCCACTCTACTCAGGATTGCAAGCAATCCTTTTCTCGTTCGACTTGCATGTGTTAAGCACGCCGCCAGCGTTCATTCTGAGCCAGGATCAAACTCTCCAGTTATAATCCTTTACTAAAACTTTTTAAGGTCTACACTCAAAGCTGTTAAGCTAAAGCGTATTGTCATTGACCCGCTCTTTTCTTCTTCACTGACCAATTTTCAAAGATCAAAGTTTTGTCTGGTGTTTCCTGTTCAACAAAACTCGGACAATATACACTTGAGTTTTGGCTTTGTCAAACCTTTTTTAAACTATTTTAAAATAATTTTGTGATATTTTTTCTTTCCTGCCCTGAGCATAATTTCACAGTCGTTTACGTCAACAGCGGCAACAACTTGTTCAAAAGAACCAAGCCTTTCACCATTAATATACGCCCCCCCCTGTTTAATTAGACGACGTGCATCGGATTTGGATTTGCAAAGCCCTGCGTCACAAAACAGATCAACCACGAACATCTTATCCACCACATCCGCCTTATTGAAGGCACTGGTGGGCACGGACTCATCCGTTCCACAGGAAAGCGTTCCCCTTGGGATGCTTGCAGAAGGCAGAAGATCAGAAGAAACTTCAATAGATCCAAACATGGAAGCTGTAGCTTTAAGAGATTTTAGTGCCTCATTTTCCCCATGGGCAATTTTAGTTGCCTCATATGCAAGAATGGTTTTGGCTTTATTCAAATCTACACCAGCCAATACTTTTACTGATTCGATTTCTTCCATCGGAAGAAAGGTAAATAGCGCCAAAAATCTTGTCACATCAAGGTCATCAGTATTGACCCAGAACTGATAATACTCATAAGGAGAAAACCGCTCAGGATCAAGCCAAACAGCACCTTTATGGGTTTTACCCATTTTTATACCGGAGGCGGTAGTTATCAAAGGAAAAGTGATCCCAAAGGCTTGTTTACCAAGGGTACGCCGCACAAGATCAATCCCTGCCACAATGTTACCCCACTGGTCACTTCCGCCCATCTGAAGCAGGCAATCATGGGTTTTGGCAAGTTCCATGAAATCGTACGCCTGGAGCAACATATAGTTAAATTCAACGAAGGTCAGGCCGTCTTCCGATTCCATTCTGGACTTAACGCTTTCTGCTTTAATCATCTTATTTATGGAAAAATGCCGCCCGATATCCCTTAAAAACGTGATGTATTCCAGATTAGTAAGCCAGGCTGCATTATCAAGCATCAAAGCCTTATCTTTAGAAAAATCTATAAACCTGGACAATTGTTTGCGGATTCCGGCTTTATTTTCATCAATTTGATCCTGGGTAAGTACTTTGCGCAGCTCTGTTTTACCGGAGGGGTCACCAATAAGCCCTGTCCCACCACCGACAAGGCCAATGGGACGATGCCCCTGACGTTGCATGTGGGCCAAAGCCATAATACATACAAGGCTTCCAACATGTAGGCTTGAGGCAGTTGGGTCAAAACCGATATAACAGGTAGCCCTATTATTTTCCAGATAGTCTTCAAGCTCCTGGGTATGGGTCGTTGCCTCAATGAATCCACGCTCTTGTAAAATTGATAAAACACTCATGCTGTTTCTTCCTTATCATTTCCTGGTATATTCAACTGCTCTGGTTTCCCGAATAACAACAACTTTGACCTGGCCCGGAAATGTCAGATTTTCTTCGATCTGGCGGGCAATATCCTTTGAAAGCAGCATTGCACTTTCATCCGTAATTTTTTCACTTTCAGTAATGACCCGAATCTCACGCCCGGCCTGAATGGCATAGGTGTTTACCACACCATCAAAACTATTTGCAATATTTTCTAGATCTTCTAAACGTTTAACGTAATTTTCAAGGCTTTCTTTTCTAGCGCCGGGTCTGGCACCGGAAAGCGCATCTGCGGATTGCACAATAAAATCATAAACACTTTCAGGCATTTGATCTTCATGGTGGGCAGCAATGGCATTAATAACGCTTTGACTCTCACCGTACTTTTTTGCAAGCTTGGCACCAATAATGGCATGGGCCCCATCTACTTCATGGTCCACTGCCTTCCCAATATCGTGAAGCAGTCCCATACGTTTGGCAAGCTTGATATCCAGACCAAGCTCAGCAGCGATGATACCGGCCAGAAAAGCGACTTCGACAGAATGCTGCAAGACATTCTGGGCATAAGAGGTTCTGAATTTAAGCTTACCAAGCACCTTGATCAATTCCGGATCAATGCCGTGCACACCCAAATCAAATGCAGCCTGCTCGCCTGCTTCTTTAATCACCAAATCAACTTCTTCCGTTGCACGCGCCACAACATCCTCAATACGGGCAGGATGAATTCTTCCGTCGGAAATTAATTTTTCAAGGGAAAGCCTTGCCACCTCCCGCCTGACAGGGTTGAACCCTGATAAAATAACAGCTTCCGGAGTATCATCAATAATCAGATCAATTCCAGTTGCGGCCTCCAAGGCCCGGATGTTGCGGCCTTCTCTGCCGATAATTCGGCCCTTCATTTCGTCTCCGGGCAGATTAACCACAGAAACGGTACGCTCGGCCACATAGTCACCGGCATAACGCTGAATGGCGGTAGATATAATCTTTTTGGCCTCTTTATCCGCTTTTTCCCTGACTTCGGTAGTAATTTTTTTAACCATTTTGGCCCCTTCATGCCTGGCTTCATCCTCCATGGTTTTAAGTAGCAGTTCTTTTGCCTGATCAAGGGTCATCCCGGAGACTTTTTCAAGCTCTTTTTTTATTTCGTCAAGAAGCTGAGTATAAGATTCTTCTTTTCGGGCTACAGATTCAAGTTTTTCCGCAACGGTCCGTTCATTTTTCTCTATATTTTTTTCTTTTTTGGCACATTGGTCTTCAAGGTTATCGAGCTTTTCACTTTTTTTAGAAAGCCTTCGTTCCTCTTTTTTCAATTCCGCCCGGGTCTCTTCTGTCTCAGCATCAAAGGTGCTTTTCATTTCGAGCAGACGCGAGCGAGCCTCCAGTGTTGCCTCCCTAAGCAGAGTTTCAGCTTTTTTGGTTGCTTGTTCCATGGCAACACGTTGTTCTTCTTGGAAATCAAGTCTCTGCTGGTCAATTTTTATTTTTATCACATATAAAATGGCAGCACCACCAGCAAGCAGTACCAGCATGAATGCAAGCATCATTGTAGAACTCATACAATTTCTCTCCTGGAATAATTGGAATACAAAAAATGCATCCGTGTTTTATCTTGCCAAAAAAGAAATGGAATAATACGTTTAGGATTTAGTAGGAGGGAATACGACAAAGCGTTTTTTTAAAATTATAACAAGTTCCCCCGCAACTGCCGTGTTGTCTTTTAGGCTTTGAACCAAAGGTCCAAAAGACGGGGGATCAATAATACCTTTAGGCTTTTCCCTTACAAGAGAGGGAACCTGCACACCAGTATCAGCGTGACCCCCCTATGTTTTTATGCGTTAGGACAAAGTCTGTCATACAATCACGCACACTGCAGGGGGTTTCATTAAATTTTAAATCAATGAAAGTCTATTTCATTGTCTTCTCTATTTTCTCCAATAAGGAGGATACTCTATCTTCAATGTCTTTTTCAAGGTCGGAATATTTCAAACGCAATTCATGATAATCCTTGGATAAATTCATGGCTGCAAGAAGCAAAATAGCGATCCTGTTTTTACTGCTGGTTTTATTTTGAAAAAGGCTCTCTGCTTCATCAATATATTCCTTGACATGGGCTGCAATCCTTTCCGGATCATATGTTTGTCCTTTATCCGGTTTAAACTTAAATTCTTCCCCGAAAAGATCAATTTTAACAATTTCATCCAAAGAAAGCCCTTTACCGAGTATATATATTCAAACGCTTTATAACTGATCATCCCCCGGATACGGTTTCTGAGAAACCATCCAGCTTTGACAGAAGTCCGTTAATTTTTTCATTCATCATGGACTCCCGGCCGACATAGACATCTTCTTTTTTTATTTTCTGTTCCAACTGGTCTTCAAGTTCTTTAATTTTCACAGAAAGCTCTGCGTTTTCTTTTTGAAGACTCTGGCAAGACTCTATTAAAAAGTCGACATGGATGTGAATGTCATCGAACTTGGCTGCTATATCCTCATTATTCAATTTCTTAAGTCTCATAAAATGGTATTTAATTAACTACTAATATATTCAGCAGCCTTATGAAAGTCAAGATAATTCATTCAATACCATATGAAACGCTGTATTGATGCGGGTTAATTGCTCAATGGTATTAACGCCCATGACCTGTTCAGCGTCATCTATAATTTTAACAAGTGTTTTGACTCTGTCCTGGACAGCAACCGCCACAAGATCGGTAAGATAATATTCTCCCTGACTGTTATTGTTTTGAATCCGTCCCAGACCAGATTCAAGGAATTGTTTTTCAAAACAAAAGATTCCGGAATTAACTATGTCAATCTGTTTTTCCAAATCAGTTGCATCAGCCTCTTCGCGTATGGCAAGTAGCTGTCCGTCGTTATCCTTGATAATTCTGCCATAACCGGTTGGGTCAGATACCTTTGCGGCGAGAACAGTCAAGCCAGACGTTAGGTTCCGGTGGGCTGAAACCAAGTCAGCGATGGTCTGCTTTCTTATTAACGGAACGTCACCGCACAAAACCAAGACATGCTGAATACAGGCATCAACCCCCGGCAATGCAACCCTGACTGCATCCCCTGTTCCTAAAAGTTCTTTTTGAAAGGCAAATTGCACATTATATTTTTTGGGGATTTCTTTCCGGACTTTATCGGCCTGGTGTCCAACCACGACATGAATATGATTTGAAGCAACTTCTGTAGCCGCTTCAATCACGTGATTAATCATGCTTTTACCTGCGACTCTGTGGAGCACCTTAGCCAAATCCGATTTCATGCGGCTGCCTTTTCCTGCAGCCAGTATAATAACTGCAACTTTGTTCATTCCCCCCCCCTTCTCTCATTTAACAAATATAGGCGATGAAAACAAAAAGGGATGCCATAAGGCATCCCTTTTTTTACACCATATTTTTCGGCGTTATAGGTCCGGTGGTTATCAAACCATCAGGCCAGTCGAATCTTCTTAGCGAACTTCAGCCATTTTAATCCGAGATACAGCACGCCTCAAAGCAGCCTCAGCACGAACAATATCTGTATCTGCCGCTTTGTCACTCAATCGCCTCTCAGCACGAGCCAAAGCCTCTTTTGCCCGGCTAAGATTAATATCCTCACTGCGTTCAGCAGATTCAGCAAGAATGGTAACCTTATCCGGAAGCACTTCGGCAAATCCGCCATTAGCAAAGAGCAGGCACTCATTTCCAGCGGCATCTTCATAACGAATAGTACCGATTTTCAACGAGGTCAGAAAGGTTGTATGCCCTTTCAAGGCACAGAATTCACCTTCACTGCCAGGCGCTGAAATGCTTCTGATATCTTCACTGACAACAGCCTTTTGCGGCGTTACCACCTCAAGAAAAAATTGATCAGCCATAATACAACCTCCGAATTATTATTAAGCTTTGGCTTTTTCTATGGCGTCTTCGATGGCACCCACCATATAGAAAGCATTTTCGGGAAGGTCATCATGCTTACCATCGATGATTTCCTTGAAAGACCGAACCGTGTCTTCAACTTTTACAAAGATGCCAGCCATACCGGTAAACGTTTCAGCCACATGGAAGGGCTGGGACAAAAATTTCTGAAGTTTTCTGGCGCGCTGTACGGTAATCTTATCTTCATCAGATAACTCGTCCATACCCAGAATAGCAATAATGTCCTGGAGTTCTTTGTATTTTTGCAGGGTCTGCTGAACGATTCGGGCTACGTTATAATGCTCTTCACCAATGTAAGCAGCATCAAGGATCCTGGAAGTGGAGTCAAGGGGATCCACAGCCGGATAGATACCAAGCTCTGCAATCTGACGGGAAAGAACAACAGTTCCGTCAAGATGACCGAATGTGGTGGCAGGTGCCGGGTCAGTCAAGTCATCGGCAGGTACGTAAACACACTGTACAGCGGTAATGGAACCTTTATCTGTGGACGTAATACGTTCCTGAAGCTCGCCCATATCAACCGCAAGTGTCGGCTGATAACCAACAGCAGACGGCATACGACCCAACGTTGCAGAGACCTCGGAACCGGCCTGGGTAAAACGGAAGATGTTATCAATAAAGAGAAGTACATCCTGGCCCTCTTCATCACGGAAATATTCAGCGCAGGTCAGAGCGGACAGGGCAACACGGGCACGAGCGCCGGGAGGCTCAGTCATCTGGCCGTAAACCAGAGCGCATTTGGGAAGAACACCGGAGTCCTTCATTTCATGGTAAAGGTCGTTACCTTCACGGGTTCTTTCACCAACACCGCCGAACACCGAGATACCGCCATGCTGCATGGCGATGTTGTTAACCATTTCCATCATGATAACGGTCTTACCAACACCGGCACCACCGAACATGCCCATTTTACCGCCACGGGGGAAGGGAACCAAAAGGTCGATAACCTTTACGCCTGTTTCAAGAACGCGAACGGAAGTGTCCTGCTCGATAAAAGAAGGCGCATGCCTGTGAATGGGCATCATCTTCTCTTGGGAGATATCTCCAAGACCGTCAACCGGACGACCCACAACGTTAAGAACGCGGCCAAGGGATGCTTCGCCAACCGGCATCATAATGGGAGAGCCGGTATCTTTTACTACCATTCCTCGTTGAAGACCGTCAGTTACGTCCATGCCGATGCAGCGAACAACATTATCACCCAAGTGCTGCGCAACTTCGATAACAAGGTTGTCTTCCATGTCCCCGATGGTAGGGTTGGTTATAGTCAGGGCGGTCAGAACCGGGGGAAGTTTTCCGGGCTCAAACTCAACGTCAACAACAGCGCCGAGGACCTGTGAAATTTTACCTATATTTTCAGCCATTTTATTCTCCTATAAAGCTGTTTTTATCTGTAGTTTACTTAAAATCAATTATCCCTTAAGGGCTTCGGCACCGCCAACGATATCCATAAGCTCTGATGTGATAGCTGCCTGACGGGTTTTGTTGAATATGGTTTGCAGTTCTTCCACAAGATCGGAACAAGCTTTGGTTGCATTTTCCATGGCCCGCATACGGGCAGCATGTTCGGATGTTGAGGTTTGAAGCAGCGCATCATATATCTGAATAAATACATTTTTAGGAAGCATTTCACCCAAAAGCGCATCCGAAGAAGGCTCACAGATATGCTCCGGCAAAAACGTGCCGTCGTCAGCAGGTAAAGCGTCTTCCTGTTTCACTACATCATCAAGTGATGGAATGGGAAGAATCTGTTTAACCGTCGGCACTTGTTTTGCCATACCCTGGAAATCAGAATAAATCAGATATACTTCATCCACATTTCCTTCAAGGAAACTGTCGATTAATGCCTGTCCTGAGCCGGAAGCCACTGAGAAGTCAACCTTGCCACCCACAACACCAATGTATTCGGCATCAATGGGGTTGCTCAGTTTTTTTGCCCAGTCACGACCTTTTTTGCCATAACAGACAAAAGAGACCTCTTTTCCGTTAAGCTCAGATTTGAGCATTTTTGCAGCTTTATCGATCAAATTAATGTTAAATCCGCCACACAGGCCCCTGTCTGAGGTACACAGGAGCAGGGCCACCTTTTTTACTTCATCTTTGGAGATCAGAAGGGGGGATGCGCCCTCCCCTGACTTCCCGGCAATGGATCCCAGAACTTCTGCAAATTTGGAGGCATAGGGTTTAAATGCCTCCATGGCATTCTGGGAACCGCGCAATCTTGAAGTGGCGACCATTTTCATGGCAGAGGTAATCTGTTTAGTCTTTTTTACACTGACTATTTTTGATTGTACTTCTTTTAATGTTGCCATATGATCTACCTTTGCGCCTATATATTATTATTTTAAAAAATAAATCCGAAGGATCCGCCCTTAATTACAGAGCTTCTGTGAATTCTTCGGCATAGGCTTTAAGGCATTCATTGAGCTTCGCCTCAAGTTCATCATCAATTTTCTGTTTTTCCTTGAGGCCAGAGAACACTTCCGGGAAACGGCTTTCCACAAAGGCGTACAGGCCAGTTTCATAGGCGGCAACGGATTCCTTGGCATAGCCGTCAAGATATCCTTTGGTACCGGCATAGAGAATAGTGACCTGTTTTTCCATGGGAAGCGGCTGGTACTGGGGCTGTTTGAGCAACTCAACCAATCTCTCACCACGGGTCAGTTGTCTCTGGGTTGCGGCATCAAGGTCAGAACCAAAGGCGGCAAACGCCTCAAGCTCTCTAAACTGAGCAAGATCCAGACGAAGGGTACCAGCCACCTGTTTCATAGCTTTAACCTGGGCTGCACCACCAACGCGAGAAACGGAAAGTCCAACGTCAATGGCCGGACGAATACCGGCAAAGAAAAGATCTTTATCAAGGAAAATCTGGCCGTCGGTAATGGAGATAACGTTGGTTGGAATAAATGCGGAGACGTCACCTTCCTGGGTTTCAATGATGGGAAGGGCTGTCAGAGAACCTGCACCGAGTTCATCGTTCATCTTGGCGGAACGTTCCAGTAAGCGGCTATGGTTATAGAAAATATCGCCGGGAAACGCTTCACGTCCAGGCGGACGCCTGAGCAGCAAAGATACCTGACGGTAAGCAACAGCCTGTTTTGAAAGGTCATCATAAACGATCAGGGAATGTTCCCCTTTGTCACGGAAATATTCGCCCATGGCGCAACCGGCATAAGGTGCCAGATACTGCATGGCAGCAGACTCGGAAGCGGAGGCCACAACAACCGTTGTGTATTCCATGGCACCATGCTCTTCAAGAGCGGCAACCACCTGGGCAACAGTTGATTTTTTCTGACCGCAGGCAACATAGATGCATTTAATACCGCTTTCTTTCTGGGCGATGATAGCGTCAACGGCAACAGCAGTTTTACCGATCTGACGGTCACCAATGATCAATTCACGCTGACCGCGACCCACCGGGGTCATACCGTCAACTGCTTTAGAACCGGTGTAGCAGGGTTCATGAACACCTTTTCTGGCAATAACACCCGGAGCAACCAGTTCCATGTTCATATATGTATCAGAAGCGATGGGACCTTTGCCGTCAACAGGCTCGCCGGTGGTGGTTACAACACGGCCCAGCAGCGCTTCGCCAACGGGGACGGAAGCGATACGGTCGGTTCTTTTAACCACGTCGCCTTCTTTGATAACCTTGTCATCACCAAGAATAGCCACACCGACGTTGTCTGCTTCAAGGTTGAGTGCCAGCCCCAGAATACCGCCGGGGAATTCAACCAGCTCCATGGCCTTTACTTTTTCCAAACCATAAACACGGGCAATACCGTCACCCGCTGACAGAACGACACCTGTTTCGCTCAGATCAACCTGCGCATCAAATCCTTTAATTTGATCTTTTATAATCTGGCTTATTTCTTCTGCTTTAATTTCCATTATAAACTCTCACCTTTTTTTAAAGTTTCCCCCATATTGATCAGCTGGGTTTTTACGCTGCCGTCAAGAACAAGATCGCCGATTTTTGTGATAATACCGCCGATAAGACTTGAATCCTTTTGCACGTCAAGCACAACGGTTTTACCGGTTCTCTGAGACAAAGACTTTTGAATTTTATTAATGTTTGTCTTGGACAGGTTCGTGGCAGCCACAACACTTGCCCTGACAACACCTTTAAGTTCATCAGCCATTGTATTATAATAGGTAGCGATGTCTCTGAGAAAACCGATCCGGCCTTTATCAAAAAGCAATGACAAAAAAGAATTCACCACTTTTGAAAAGCCTGCAGCAGCGATTACCGACTCAAGAAGCTTTTTACGGTCACTTTTTTTGATTAGCGGATTGGTAAGGGCCTGTTCAAAACCCTCATTGGAATCTAAAAGCCCAACCATTGCGGAAAGCTCATTATTGTATCCGTCCGCCTGACCATCTTCCTTGCCTATCAAAATCAACGCCTTGGCATAACGCCTTGAAACTGCATGATTCTTCATTATGCCTCCACCTTTTTCAAGTAGTCATCGACCAGGCGGTTCTGATCCTGGGTTGTGATGGATTTTTTAATGAGCGCCTCTGCCTGCTCCATTGCACGTTCTGCAACTTCCTGCTTAAGAAGTGCTTTTGCAGCTTTGAACTCTTGTTCGATATTGCGTTTTGCCATATCTTCGAGTTTTTCAGCCTGGGCTTCAGCCTCTGCAAGAATTCTTTTCTTGGCCTCTTCACCCTGTTTGACGTAATCCTCAACAATCTTTTCAGATTCCTGTTCAAGATTCCTAAACCGGGATTCGTATTCGGCAAGTTTTCTCTCTGCGTCGGCTTTTTTCTGTTCCAAGTCTGTCAACTCTTCTTCAATCCCCTTTGTACGGGAAGAAAAGAACTGCGCCACCGGCTTTTTAGCGATGAAAAAGCAGCCAAGCGCAAGGACAACAAAGTTGAGCACTTTCCAGGTATCAACATCGTGCCATACGTTGTGATGTGCTGTTTCACCATGACCGCCGCCGGAAGCCCATACCACTGTCGTACCAGCCACAAGGGCGACGACAGTTGCGGAAACCTTAAGGTGTTTTTTCCAATTAAATTTCTCCATTAACATGCCCTCCCAAGAATCTTTTCGCCGATGGCTTTGGCATACACCTCAACCTCGGCCTCAAGCGCTTTGCGGGCCTGTTCGGTTTCTTCAGCCACCTGTGCCTTGATTTGGGCAAAGTTAGCCTGCGCTTTCTGATTGATCCGGGTAATAATTTCCTTTTCCTGGGCAGACGCCTCCTCGATGAACACCTCTTTTTGCTTGAGGCCTTCACCCCTTGCCTGTCTTAGCCCATTCTTGTAATCATCCTTTTGTTTTTCAAGATCCCCCAAGGATTTTTCAACACCTAAGCTTAAGGTGCCGACCTTGGCTTTTCTTTTGAGAATGACATTTCGAATGGGTTTGTACAGAACCAGGTTGAGGAGGAATAGCAGGACAAGAAAATTGACCATCTGATATACCGCTGATATATCAGGAATCACAGTTATCATAAAATTCCTCCACCAGTTAATAATTACAAAAAATCAACGACTTATATCCTATTGGCTGAAATCGCTCGGATTCAGCCTAAATGCTTATAATGATCGAGACTTGAGTACCATCCAGCACGCCTTTTGTCAACACAGAATGCAGCAATTCAAAATATGGATTTTATCCGACGATAGTATGCCGTAATATATTGAAATCTTGTCAGACAAAATCTCGTTTTTAGACTTTTTCTATCTAAAAAAGGGGGGGCGTAGGATTCAAGCCGTGTTAAATTTTCTCATGCTGATATTAAGCAAAATACCAAAGCCGACCATATTGGTCACAACCGAGGAACCCCCATAGGAAACCAGGGGCAAAGGCACCCCGACTACCGGCATCAGCCCCATAACCATGCCGACATTGATAAATATCTGCCAAAAAATCATAATGGTAACCCCCATGGCCAGAAGAGAGCCAAACATATTTCGGCAATTATAAGCAATGTTCAAACCCCAGAACAACAAAAGAAAATAAAGGGTCAGCAGTACAGCACACCCCACAAGCCCCCACTCTTCGGCCAACACGGAAAGAATGAAATCCGTATGCTGTTCCGGCAAAAAATTTAAAGCATTCTGGGTCCCATGGAGGAACCCCTTCCCGGTAAGCATGCCCGAACCTATGGCAATCTTGGACTGGATGATGTGATAACCGGCACCAAGGGGGTCCCGCTCAGGATTCAAAAAGGTTAAAATTCTGTCTTTCTGATAATCCTTAAGCCCAAAAAACCATACCAGAGGTACCAGACAGAGCCCCGCCCCCCCCAGAATGAATACAACTTTTTTTTCGACCTTTGCAAAGAGAGTAAGACAGCCGGCAATGAGCAGAAGCAAAAGCCCTGTACCAAGATCGGGCTGGATAACGATGAGTCCAAAGGGGATAATGCATAAAATTGCCGGCTTGATCAGATGCCTGAAGCCTAAACCTTCGGGATCGATACTGTCTGCGTACACCGAAGCCAGACTGATAATCAAAGAAATTTTCATCAGCTCCGAAGTCTGTATCCGAACAGGCCCCAACACCAACCAGCGCTGGGAGCCGCCGCCGGTATGCCCCACAAACCAGGTAGCAATCAGAAGTCCTACACATACGGCATATATAAGGAAATGCAGCTTGGCCAACTCTTTAAAATCGACAACAAAGCAGCCCATCATAATGGCAAAACCAACGGAAAGCCAGACAACCTGTTTTTTAAAAAGAGGATGCAGCATAGTTCCGTTGTATCCGGCTGTCACCGCTGAGTACAGGATGATCAGCCCCAGAATGCAAATAAAAAAAATAAGTAAAAGAAATCCCCAGTCAAAATTTGATACGAGACGGCGGTCAAACATTTTTTTACTCCACATGTGCCTGGTCGTCCTTGACCACGGCAGTTGGGACTTCAGGGTCCCCAAGATAGGCATGGATCAGCCCTTTTGCAACAGGTGCAGCCGCGCTGGAACCATGCTCCCCATGTTCAATGATCACGGCAATGGCTATTTTAGGGTCCTGGGCAGGCGCATAACAGACAAACCAGGCATGATCCTGGAGGGTGCGCTTCAATTTTTCATTATTAAACTTTTCCCCGGCTTTGCGGGAAAAAACCTGTGCCGTACCCGTTTTTCCCGCAATTTGAATGCCGGGAAGACGGATGTGCCGGGCAGTGCCGCGGTTGCCATGAACAACTTCTAAAAGCCCTTGTCGCACAATCGCCAGATTTTTTTTGGAAGCCGGCAACCCACCGGTAATTTCAGGTTCAATTTCCCTTATCATCTGCCCCTTTGCATCCTGAACGGATTTAACAAGCCTTGGCCGATAAAGAGTCCCACTATTCCCAATGGCGGAAATGAACACGGCCATCTGTAAGGGGGTAACCAAATTAAACCCCTGTCCGATACTGATAGATAGGGTTTCACCGGCCTGCCAGGGCTCCTTGAACCGCTTTTTCTTCCATACTGAAGTGGGAATCAAACCGGGGCGCTCATGGGCCAGACGAATGCCGGTCAACCGTCCCAGACCAGAGCCATGCGCATACCTTGCCAGGGCATCGACCCCAAGTTTTTCGCCGGTCTGGTAAAAAAACACATCGCAGGACTGGGCAATGGCATCCACAACATTTAAATTGCCATGTCCGTATTTATTCCAGCAATGGTACCGCCGGTTGCCAAACTTATAAAATCCCGGACAGAAAAAAGTTGAATTGCGGTCAATGACCTTTTCTTCGAGCCCAGCCAGGGCCGTAATCGTCTTATATGTGGATGCCGGGGGATATTCGGCCTGAATTGCCTTGTTGTTCATGGGTCTGCCTGGATCATCCCTTAAAGCCTGCCATTTCTTACTGGAAATACCACCAATAAAATCATTCTGGTCAAAACTAGGCGATGATGCCATAACCAGGACATCTCCGTTTGAGGGGTCAAGTGCCACAACGGCCCCGTCATTCTCCCCAAGCAAATTTTCGGCCTTCTGTTGAAGTGATAGATCCATCGTCAGGACCAAATCCCTTCCGGAAACCGGTTCCACAGTCTTAAGTATTTTTATCACCCGGCCGTTTACGTCCACTTCGACCTGGTGACCACCCCGTTTGCCCTGCAGATCCTGCTCAAAACTTTTTTCAACCCCGTACCGACCAATGGGATCCCCGGACCGGACATTTGGAAATTTACCGGAAGCCAGCTCTTGCTTATTGATCTCACCAAGATAGCCTATAAGATGGGCAGCGGTTTTTTTATGGATATAATTTCTGGTGGGCTCAATATCAATATGAATACCGGGCAGATCAAACTGATGGGCCTCTATGACCGCAAGCAGATCCCTTGTTATGTCCCGTTTAAGGACAAGTGGTTTGTAAAATGCTGCTCTCCCGGCTTTTTTTATGGTTGCCGTCAATTCTTCACAGGAATCGCCGGTTAATTCGGCCAGGCGTTCAAGGGTTTCCTTCAAGGGCTTGGCATCTTCCAGAACAATGGTCAAGTCAAAGGCCGGCCGGTTGTCCACAAGAAGATTGTGATTGCGATCATAAATAAGTCCCCTGGAGGATTTTATGCTTTTGAGCCGGACACAATTGGTCATAGACAGTCGCCGGTACTCGTCCCCGCGGATTATCTGAAGATAAACAAGCCTTAAAAAAAGAACGCAAAAAATAAAAACAAGGCACAGACCGGCCCCTATATATCGATGTTTAATCCATTCTCTATCTGAATTTTGATTGATTCCGCCCACATTATTCCCTGTATTTGCCCGCCATGTGCCCGCTGGACCGTTTCACGACTTGTAAAAAATTCTGGTGCATGGCTTCCATAAACCAGACGCCGACGGGAATACCGACGGCGGCCCAGATGACCTGACCAATGCAAAGGTGGTAATCCGTAGCCGTGATTGCCTTGTGACCCTGGAGCAGAAAGACACTGAACATAACCAGTCCCTGATAAATGCAGGCGGACACAAGGCTGACAAGAAAAACAAAAATACCGCTGCGCTGAAAAACCAGCCGTCGCAAAAAAAAAACGATCAGGTAGATACACAGATATGCGGTGGTATGAAGAAAAAACGGCGCACCAGACAGGCTGTCCATGATGCTACCGATGATCACAAGCCAAAACGGCACCCAGTAGCGTGGGGAAAAAAGAATTAGGTATAATACATTGATGATCATCAGATCGAAACTGTGGGAAAACCAGGAAAAGTCAGGGAGAACAACGGTTTGAGTGATGACTAATATCAGGGTGGAAAATAAAAAAAATACGAAATTTATCATACCGGCCGCATCCGCCCTTCAATCGGCATTTTTATACACCAGCACTTCTTCGAGTCTGTCAAAATCCACGGCAGTTTTTATCATGATATCCTGAAACAGCTGGGAATGATTTTTTTGTACATCAAGTACCACTCCGATTCTCAATCCTTTTGGGAATACCTGGTCCAGTCCGGAGGAGACAATGACTTGCCCTGGCTGCACCTCATCTTTTCTCAAGGTATATACAAAGGAACAGGTATCCTTATTATTGCCCTTGACCATACCGCGGACCCGAGTCTCCTGGATCAGCGCATCAACAGCTGAATTGCGATCGGTAATCAGCAGCACCCGGGAAAAACTGCCGGACACTTTAATAATTTGTCCCACGATTCCTTCGGACACAAGCACCGGCAAACCTTTAATTAACCCGGCTTTTTCTCCCTTATCAATCATGATGGTTTTAAACCAGGGGGACGGATCCCGGGCAATCACCTGGGCTGCCACATAGGCCGCAGGCACGGAACTTTGGAAATTGACAAATTTCTTTAAACGGATATTTTCAAGCTCAAGCTCTTGGCACCTGTTGGCTGTGTGTCGGGCCTTTGACAACTCACTTCTTAACACCTGGTTCTCTTCCACGGCAAGCACACATGAAAAATAGGTCTGCCATACCGATTCAGTGAAACCGATAATACGGGAGGCCACAAACTGAAAAGGAGAAGTAAGGGTTATGGACAGTCTTTCACCCCCACCTGTCGGCAGGGTCCCCCGGCTGGACATGGCGATTACGGTAAGTGCCACCGCAATAAAAACACCCACGCCGACAATCATCATGATCCGCCTGGAAAACATTACTGTTAGCTGATGACAACTTCTTTAAGAAGTTCAATATTGTCAAGGCATTTTCCGCAGCCCAGTGCTACGGTAGATAAGGGATCATCAGCCACGACGATGGGAAGTCCGCATTTTTCTCTAAGCAGCTTGTCCAGATTTTTCAGCAAGGCACCACCTCCGGTTAAAACAATACCTGAGTCCACAATATCAGCGGCTAGTTCAGGCGGAGTTTGTTCCAGAGCAATGCGAACGGTTTCTACAATTGCCTCAATCTGCTCGGAAATGGCCACCCGAACCTCTTCGGAATCAATGGCCAGAATCTTAGGGATCCCGGAGACCAAATCCCTGCCCTTGACTTCAATGGTCTCAAGGTGCTCCGGATCAGGATAGGCATTGCCGATTGTTGTTTTGATAATTTCTGAGGTTCTTTCGCCAATGAGCAGATTATATTTTCGTTTGATATGCTGACTGATGGAGGCATCCATCTTGTCTCCGGCCACTCTCAGGGATTGGGTATAGACAATCCCGGCCAGGGAGATAACCGCCACCTCAGTAGTTCCCCCGCCGATATCCACAACCATATTGCAGGTGGGTTCCGTAATAGGAAGGCCTGCACCGATTGCTGCAGCCATGGGTTCGTCGATAAGAAAAACCTCTCTGGCGCCAGCGGATTCTGCACTTTCCCTGACCGCTCGTTTTTCCACCTGAGTGATACCGGAAGGTACGGCAATAATAATCCTTGGGCGCACCAAGGTTTTTCTGTTGTTATGAACTTTACGGATAAAATGTTTGAGCATGGCTTCGGTCACTGCGAAATCAGCAATAACCCCGTCTCGCATGGGTCGGATGGCCACAATATTGCCGGGTGTTCTCCCCAGCATGCGCTTTGCTTCCAGCCCTACCGCCAAAACTTTGTTCCTGGACCGTTTGTCCGTTCTGACGGCCACCACAGAAGGTTCACTTAATACAATTCCTTTTCCCTTAACATAAACCAGCGTATTTGCAGTGCCAAGATCAATGGCCAGATCGTTGGAAAAGGCCCCAAGCAAAGTATCAGTTACAAAGTTCATTTGTCCTCTTTCATACAAAATTGGGAGTTGTGTTTATCAATAGATGATGAAAAAATACTACTGAAAAATAATTGCTAACAAACTTAGGTTTTTTTTACAAGAATAAAAATGTTTCACGCCTGTATATTCCCTTTATAAACAGTTGCGATCAAATCATGAATTATGGGCCTGAATCTCCTTATGTCAATATTTTCCCGGCTCGGATGTACCCGGTTGGTCAAAAGAACCGTGATCAGACCGTTGTCAGGATCTATCCAGAAGGACGTGCCGGTAAAACCTAAATGTCCCACAGATCGTTTAGAAAAAAAATGACCTGATGACGCATTCTCTTCACTTGGAGAATCAAAACCTGCCGGGCGCATCATCCCATTATTTTTATCAGCAAAACATCGAATAACAGAAGAATCGATTACTTTGGTTTCTTTATTTTCAAGGGCTCGCAGGATTTGACAACACAGGCGATGAACCCCGGCAGCAGTGCCAAACAGACCTGCATGCCCTTCAATGCCGCCCGCAGCCCAAGCATTTTCATCTTCCACCTCCCCAAGTATCATTTTTTCGCGCCAGGGGCAATGGGAGGTAGCGGCAAAAACAAGAGAGGTTTTATCCTTCATTGGCCTTGTAAAATCAGAACGAAGCGGAATAAAAAACAAGTCGTAAATTTTTAAAGGCGCAAAAATCCTGTTATTAACAAATACATCCAGCCGAACACCGGACAGAGACTCGACCACCCAGGCTAAGAGAATAAACCCTAAATCACTGTAAATTTCCTTGGAACCAGGCTCATATTCCAAAGGTTCCTCCAGCACCAGCTGCCGCAGACGCTTTCCAGCGGCTATGCCGGGAACAGGGGCGGGAAGCGATTTAAAATACGAACGATGGGCAGGCAGACCAGACCGGTGGCGCAGCAGCATATCAATGGTAATCTTGGCTTTGTCCGTTCCACAGGCAACCGGCAGGGCGTCCTTTAAATAAGTTTTTTTGGATAACAGCCCCGATGAAATCAGATCTGCCACAGCCAGAGCTGTAGCCAGGGGCTTGGTCAGGGAGGCCAGATCAAAAACTGTATTCAATGTCACAGGTTCCCCAGATCTTAGGTCGGTTACGCCAAAGGCCTTATGGTAAAGAACTGCGTTTCTGCTCGCCCATAGTAATACCGCACCCGGGAAAACACCCTCAGCCACAGCATTGGCCATAGCACCATCAATATTTTGAAACGCACGGGGTGTCATTTTACAACGAAATCCCATTGAAGGCAGGCACGGTCTGCATCCAGAATAACCCGCCCCCCCATGGGAAGGGAAAGGTTAACCGCCCCGTGACCAACGTCAATTCCCATGCAGATCGGAATGTTTGCATCACAAAACACCTCTTGAATAATCTGGGGGATATATGCCTCATCATTACAGTATTCAAAAGACCCAGTCACAACGCCCCGTAAACCTTCCAGCACACCGGCCATTTTCATCTGGCTCAGCATCCTGTCGATCTTGTATGCCGGTTCACCCACGTCTTCTATAAAAAGAATGCTGCCGGTAAAATCGGGCTGATACGCTGTCCCGATCATATGAACCAGGGTAGCCAGATTCCCGCCCAGAAGCCGTCCTGTGGCACGTCCACCCGCGACCACCTGATCAGAAGGCAGATCAATATGTATAAAGCGGCCTGCCACGGTTTTTGCGAAACTGTCCAATGTCTTTTCATCCGCCCGGCCAAGGGAAACCAAATTTGGTCCATGCAGTGCACAGATCCCGGCTTTGCACACCAGAGCACTGATCAAAGCGGTGGGATCTGAAAATCCCATAAACAATTTCGGATTTCCGGCAATGACATCCCAGTCCAGCAACGGCAAAAGGCGCATGGCACCGAATCCGCCCCTTGCTGCAATAATGCCTTTGATCCCGGGATCGGCAAACAACGAATTAAGCACATCCGCCCGTTGCTGGTCCGTACCGGCAAGGTAACGGTACCGGCTTGTTATGCCGTTGGGGATGTGTACTTCAAACCCCATGGATTCAAGACACAGGACCCCTTCTTGAAACGCCTGGGTATCAAACCTGGCAGATGGTGCGGCCACGCCAATAACATCTTTGGGTTTTAGACTGCAAAAAACGGGTTCAACACCTGATTTTATCAACTGATTCATTTCTTTTAAAATCCGGAAAGGATAATTTTTGCCTAATTCACTGCTGCGAACAAAAATACATTGGCATATTAGATGACCTTAAAATAATTTACCAATCCTTTTTCAACTATTACAAAATCGTTCCCAATCTTTCAATTTTGTCATTAAAGGGCGGACTTTCTGGTCTTTTCAAATCTTTTTCCGGCATTATTTATTTTTTTCCATTAACACCGAAATATAACCATGCCGCCTTGTTTTCAAACAGGTCCGAAGAATATTCAAGCATCGTAGTCGTGTTGGCACTTTATTTGCTTACAATAACAAATATCATAATATCTTCAGGAGAATAAAATGACCATTCAAAATGCCATTAACTTTATCCGACAAGCACAACATGACAATGATTTTAGAAGCAAACTGGTAAAAGCAGACACCAGTCAGATACGACAGGAAATTCTGGATCAAAATGATTTAATTTTTACTCCGGAAGAGTTTGAAGAGGCCTACTCCTTAACTCTTTTTAAATGCCAACACCAGGAAAATGCCGACGCCCTGATGGCGTTCAGGATGTGGTGGATCATGCTTTACCGCAGTCCCGATTCCGGTGTTACATCACCATAAAAACCCAGACGATTTCTTAAAACAGCTATGGGCTGACCTGGGTTTCCACCGAGGTTCAGCCCACAACGAAAGTTAAAAGATCCGTATAGGTTACACAAATTTTTTCTTATACAGAAAATAGAACACAAGCCAATTCCTCCATTGCCTTATGTGTAAATCAGGCGTAGAACTGCATTTTTAAAATTGACAGTCGTATCCTGCTTGAAGGAGGCGGCGGATTTCAGGGGGAAAAGGGTTGGAGCAGGTTGTATACGCAGTCGTATTTCTCGGCGCATTTGTTCTTTTCTGCGTTCTGGTTTTAAAAAATCAAAGGCGTGTGGTCAATGGATCAGATTTTTCAGTAGCGGGCAGATCCCTTTGTGCTACCCAGGTATCCTGGGTAATCATCAGCACTCTTGTGGGTGGTGTCTCAACCATCGGAACAGTCCAATCCGCTTACGATCATGGAGTCAGCGCCTGGATTTTTACCCTGGGCAGCGGTATCTCCTGTTTTTTCCTGGGATGTTTTTTTGCAGCAGCATTAAGACAGGCGCAGGTGACAACAGTTTCCGAACTGCTCGGCAGATACTTTGGCCAAAACTTCCAGTATTATTGTTCCATGCTCAATTCCTGCGGCATGTTTATCCATATCATTGCCCAGCATCTGGCAGCCATGGCTATTTTGAACTCGGTATTCCACTTCCCATTGCCGGTCTCTTTATTCATTACCATGATACTTATGGGATTTTTTGTCATTTCAGGCGGAATTTCCGGGGCCGGTATGGTGGGTAAAATCAAATTTTTTCTACTGTACGCCATCATGATTGTGTGCGCAGTTATTGCACTGATTAAAGGCGGAGGATTTACCGGCATTATATCCCAATTGCCAAAAGATACTGATTTTTTAAATTTTTTTTCCAATGGTATTGGAACAACGACCATCGATCTTGTGTCTATGATTACAGGCGTCTTATCCACACAAATTTACTTACAAGCCATTTTTTCAGCCAAAACTATACGCGAAGCCCGAAATGGTGCATTTCTTACTGCCATTGTTATTCCGCCCATAGGCATTTTAGGTATTATTGTTGGACTTTTTCTCAAGGCCAACTACCCGGAACTTGAAGGTAACAGTGCCCAGGCGCTGCCCTTTTTCTTTCAACACACCCTGCCCCCGGCAATGGCCGCTTTTTGCTCTGCCGTGCTTCTTCTGGCTGTTCTGGGCACCGGCGCAGGCCTTATCCTTGGCGTGACCACCAATATTTATATGGATGGAATTCGGCGCTTGTTCACAAAAGAACCGCTTCACAGCCTAAGCATTATTAGATTGTGCACAATTGTGGTCCTGATGCTTTCAGGAGCGGTCGTTCTGGCTGGATTCAGTACAACGATTTTGCGCTGGAGTTATCTTTCCATGGGTTTCAGGGGAGCTTCTGTATTTGCAGGATTATGTATTGTGGTGTTTACAGGGCAAAAAAAATTTTCTCCCATGGTACGCGGTGCCCTGTATTTTCTGCCGATCGGCTACTTTATTCTGGCTGTATCATAAGGGAAGATGAACTATTTCAATGTCGATAATTGTTAATTTATTGCGCCATTGCCTTGACAATGCAACAAATTTCACTCTAAAAAGGGTAGCATACGGCCGTGGGGCTTATTAAATCCTGATCCTTATTAATGCTGATTAGACACTCTATGGAGCGGATGCATGAAAAAATTTATCATCGGTGCCTTGGTACTACTTATTGGTGTACCTGGTTTTTCGTTCACTTTTTCTAACTTTTTAAATTTTTTGTCAGGACTGATTCCTGTATTGATGATCCTTGGCGGTGCCATTGCAGTATATCTGGGCATTGAGGAACTCAAGCAGTCAGACGACAGTGAAACAACGGTTGAACCCGAGGACCAACCAATTGAAAGAATAGAAAAAAACGCCGAAAATCCAGAAAAAGAAAAAGACCCTGTCCTCGACATGCAAGAAATCAAACCGGTACCGGAACCAATCGAAAAGACAGAAGAAAAGATCACAGACAAGCCGGAGGAGCAGCCGGAAGCAGAAACACAGCAAGAATCTGCAAGCCCCTCGACATTACCCCAGCAACCGACTGAATCCTTAACACCCGAAGCGGAAGAACCGGCAGTTGAAAGCGTTCAATTTAAAGGAAATATTGAAACCCTGGTTTTCCACACTGTGGAGTGCAATTTTGCCAGCGGCAAAAACTGCAGCATGGATTTTACCACAAAAGAAGAGGCTGAAGCCCAGGGCTACAAACCCTGTAAAGTCTGCATGCCCGACGCTTAAAAGTTTGTTTTCATTTTAGCGAGGGCACAAAACTCACGGATCTTTCAACTTTTGTTGTGGGCTGAGTCTGGATGACGATAGACCAAGGTCAGCCCCGTAGCTGTTATATGCATCAGGTTCAAGGTAGGTAATCTTCCCGTACCGGTGAAAAAACCTCAATGGCAACGCTGTCTTTCAGAATTTCAGCACGATGCTCGACCCCGGACGCAATACACCATGAATCTCCGGGGCCGGCACTGCGGCACTCACCGCCAATATAAAGATTGATGCGGCCGGAAATAAGATATCCCGTCTGCTCGTGGGGATGGGTGTGGGAGGGCAGCAGAGCCCCTTGGGTCATTTTAAACCGAACCAGAAGCGTCTTTTCTCCATGCACTAAGGTTTTCATCTCAATGCCTTCCACGGGCTCGGCATAACCGTTTTCATCATGAATTGCAAACATTTTGCATCCTTAATTGTTTTGCTGTTATCTATTGAATGGAACGGGGTTGAATGTTCACTAAGGACCGCAGATTAAATAAATTGGGCAGAAATAACGCCGAATGTTGCTTCATCTACAAGGCAAGCTATTTCGTTCAAGTTATTTAATCTGCGGTCCTTAGTCTGCTTTTTACAGCAAAAAAATGTTATTTAAGACATTATTGCCTAAAATTGCAATATGAAATAACAGCCATGGGCTGATCCGGTCTATCAACACCCAGGCTCAGCCCACAACGAAAGTTGAAAGATCCGTGTAGGTTACACAGACTTTTTTATAAAAATACTATCTACCCATACCTGAACACGAAGGGCCTATGACTTGCCAACCATCAAAACCACCAACAATTCTGGCGCCTGCCGGAGATATGCACTCGTTTCTTGCTGCAATAGCGGCAAGCGCAGACGCAATTTACTGCGGCCTTAAAATATTTTCAGCCCGCATGGAAGCAGGCAATTTTTCCATTGAAGAATTAGCAAGACTAACCAAGCTTGCCCATTCAAAAGGGATAGAGGTGTATGTTGCCTTTAACTCTATAATTAAGGAATCCGAAACCGACCAAGCACTTCGTATTCTTGACAAGCTTACCCGATATACGGATGTCGATGCCCTTATTATACAGGATACTGCCATGGTCAGTCTTGCCGAACAGGCAGGATTCAAAGGGAAACTCCATCTGTCCACCCTGGGCAACTGCACCCATCCTGCCGGACTTGAAGCGGCTCAAAAAGCGGGATTTTCCCGGGTGGTGCTGCCCAGGGAATTCAGCCTTGATGACATCAAAACCATGGCAGCAGCGGTTCCCGGGACCATGGACTTAGAGGTGTTTGTTCATGGTGCACTTTGCTACTCCGTGTCAGGCCGGTGTTACTGGAGTTCCTGGTTTGGCGGAAAAAGCGCGCTGCGAGGGCGTTGCGTTCAGCCTTGCCGCCGGCTGTATGAACAAAATGGCAAAAAAACCCGGTACTTCTCTTGTATGGATCTATCAGCGGATGTGCTGGCCAAAGTGCTCAAAGAGATCCCCAACATCAGTACCTGGAAAATTGAAGGGCGTAAAAAAAGCCCCCATTATGTTTACTACACGGTGATGGCTTATAAACTGCTCCGGGATACGCCGGAGCAAAAAAAACAGGCTTTGTCTTTTTTAGCGTATGCCTTGGGACGACAGGGCAGCCATTACAACCTTTTATCCCATCGGGTCTCAAATCCTCTGGATCATGCGTCTGATACCGGATCAGGCTTGTTTTTAGGCCGGATAAAAAATCCTGAAAATCCATATTTTATTTCAAGGGAAGCCCTTGTACCGGGAGATCTTTTACGCATTGGATATGAAGAAGAGACCTTTCACCAAATCCAGAAGGTGACCCGGACGATCCCCAAAAAAGGAAAATATTTTTTAACTGCCCAAAAAGGTAGGCGTATCAACAAAGGCACCTCTGTTTTCATGATTGACCGCAAAGGGCGTGAACTGGAAACGCAATTATCACATCTTGGTGCCGAACTTGATAAAATCCCCAAGGTAACGATCAAACCGTCAAACCTGTCCGTTTCTTACAAACATGCAGGTAACAAAATGAAATCATCAGGCCAAACGGGTGGTCATAGAAGAAAAAAACAGCCTGATATATCTAAAATGGATGTTTTCAGAAAAATCCCTTCTAATTCAAAAACGCACAATGACACAGGTTTCTGGATTTCCGCAAACAGCTATGGAATCAAGCCCCCGGCCCGGGCATGGCTATGGCTGGACCCCGTGCTTTTCCCCGAAGAGGAAAGAATCTGTCAAAACTATATAAAAACCGCATTAAAAAAAGGGGCCAAAAATTTTGTGCTCAATTCCCCTTGGCAGATAGCCCTGTTTGATAATCCCCAAAGGCTCAACATCTGGGCTGGGCCATTTTGCAATATCACCAATAACCTTACAGTGGAAATGCTCAAGAGCAAAGGTTTTTCAGGGGCCATTGTAAGTCCGGAATTAGAAAGTCAGACCCTTTTGTCCTTGCCTCGCTCCAGCTGTCTACCTTTAGGCGCAGTCTGCCAGGCCAACTGGCCCGTGGCCATTTCAAGAATTGTGGCCCCGGACCTGACTGTAGGGAAAAGCTTTACCAGTCCCATGGGAGAAGTCGCCTGGACCAGCAAGTACAATGCGACCTACCACACATTCCCCAATTGGATCCTGGACCTGTCATCCAAAACCGAAGAATTAAAACAGGCAGGTTTTGTCATGCTCGTTAACCTGTTTGAAAATATACCCAAAGGCGTCCGGATGAAGCCACGTCCAGGTACCTGGAACTGGCACTTGAAACTGCTGTAGAAAAAAGGAAAACCACGGATGCACTTCTTTCCTGAAATTCATCAATTAATGAGATCGCCTCTGGATTTTGCCCATATCCTGGATGAAATTCCCATAGGCATCATATTGATGGACAAAGATTTGCGAGTGGTGCATCTGAACCGATTCTTCCAGGCACTGACAGGATTTTCCCTGGATATGGCCAGGGGCATTCCCTGCAAAAATATCCTGCGCAGTTCTGCATGCATCATCAACTGTCCGATCCTTGCCGCTCACCGAAAAAATCGGTCCATATCCTGCACCAGCGATATCATCAATACAGATCGCCAGAAATTGCCGGTGCGCATTACCACCGCACAGATCATGGATAACCAGGGTCATTTCACAGGTTATATGGAAACCATCGAGGATTTGAGAAGCACCACCACCAATGACCCTGAAAAAAACGTGGCCTACAGTTTTGCCAATATCATCGGCCGAAGCCGGAAAATGGAAATGATATTTCAAACCCTTCCCATGCTTGCCCAAAGTGATGCCTCCATCTTGATCACCGGGGAAACCGGCACAGGTAAGGACCTTGTTGCAGAAGCCGTACACCAGACATCCGTGCGCGCAGGTGGACCGTTTATTAAAATCAACTGCGGCGCACTGCCTGCGACTCTTCTGGAATCCGAAATTTTCGGTCATATGAAAGGGGCATTTACCGGCGCTGTGGAAAACAAACCCGGTCGATTCAAGCTGGCACACAACGGCACTATTTTCTTAACGGAAATCGGAGACCTGCCCCTGCCTCTGCAGGTTAAATTGCTTACATTTCTTGATGACAGGATTATTTACCCATTAGGCGCCACCAAGGGATTCAATGCCAATGTAAGAATTATAGCCGCCACCCACCGTGACCTGGAAGAGATGGTATCCATTGGTAAATTCAGAAAAGATCTGCTGTTCCGTCTGAATGTGGCCAGGGTACATCTGCCGCCCTTACGGGAACGGGATGCAGATATTCGCCTGCTACTTGACCATTTCCTGCACCACTACACAAAAAAACAGGGTAAAAAAATTAATGGTTTTTCTGAACCGGCCCTCTCAGTTTTATTGAATTACACCTATGAGGGAAATATCCGGGAACTGAAAAATATCATGGAATATGCGGTGAATGTGGCACAGGGGATCAGAATCGAAGCAGACAACCTGCCGACCTATATTCTGGAGCATGAACCGATGCAAAGGGTTCCCAATATACCGGTAGCAAAGGATGTCCCCAAAAGACAGTCTGAACGACCGCCGAGTCCGGCACCTTGGCAACCTGAGGAAACCGAGCAAACCTGGTCCTCGGTACAGCGACAGATGATTATGGATGCGTTGAAAACTTCCCGGGGCAAAAGAAATGAAGCTGCGCAAATCCTTGGCATGAGCCGCAGCACGCTATGGCGGAAAATCAAAGCCTACCAAATAGAATAGAATAAAATTATGACATTACATAAGGTAGCCATCCCAATACTCGGTGAGGAGATTGTACCCAGGTTCGATCTGACCACTGAAGTGATCATTCTGACAACAGCTAAATTTTCCGACATCCAGGACAAAAAAATTATTGTGCTGCCCAGGTCCTCCTCGGATGAACTGTGTCATACCCTTCTGGCCCAGGAGATCAACACACTGATCTGCGGTGCCATTGAAGATGAATATTATGAGTTCCTCAAATGGAAAAAAATTAAGGTCTTTGACGGGGTCTCCGGCACCTGGCCCCATGCTTTTGAGCGGTGGCGAACCCAAACCCTGAACCCCGGAGACATCCTTTTCACCCGCATGGTTGAAGGCAATTTAATATAATGTTTTAAAATGTTTCAAAATGTATTTTTCACTTTGTTTCATATTGTTTCTAATCAACGTTTCTTTTTTCCTCCTAAAATATAACCACTTGTTTTACAATAAGATACAAAACATGGCATAGTCCTTGCTGATCATCTTCCTGATTTTAATTAATAACCTCAAGTCAGGCCAAGCTGATCAGAGAACATGACCTTGATTGCCATTACAT
Source organism: Desulfobacter hydrogenophilus (assembly GCF_004319545.1). Classification (NCBI taxonomy): domain Bacteria; kingdom Pseudomonadati; phylum Thermodesulfobacteriota; class Desulfobacteria; order Desulfobacterales; family Desulfobacteraceae; genus Desulfobacter; species Desulfobacter hydrogenophilus. The sequence continues at coordinate 4,976,362 of NZ_CP036313.1, forward strand.
GCGGTCTATACGCCGCCCCCTACCGATTCATTGACGCACTATCTGCTCTCTATCAATGCACCGTGTATGAAGATTCGGCACTGGTTAAACAAACCGGCCAGGCACATGATCTAAAAACAGACCTTATTCTCAAATCCATCCAGTGCAGACAGATCCCATTTGACAATTTCACCCACGACAGAAAAAAATGCCTGGCTGCACTGAAGGTACAGATATCCAAAAATATTTTAAGCGGTCCCTGCCTTTTTTCGGGTATACTATCCCACCTGATTCCCGCACCTGTTTCCGGAATTTACAGAATCATGTCACCAACCCCCATGCATGTCCGCAGGCAAAGAGCCATAAGCATGGGCCAATTATCCAACCAGGCGGCCACCAATGCCATTGCCCGGTCCGACAAAAGCGAACAACGATTTGCTGCCCAGTTAAATCTGGACTCCCTGTGGGATCCTACAGGGTACGATATGGTTCTGGAATGGAGCAAAATTGATGCTGCAACACATGACATGACCCAGGGAGAGGTTAACCGGACCCTGGAAAAAATACGGCCGGATATCGAAAACTCAATGAAAAATGCCAATAAAAATGTACATGCTGTTGATTTTAATATCAGCTCCAGGGTGAATGCCGCCCTAGCCGGCCTTGGGCACAACCTGATTATTGAATCGGAGTCGGGCCATGTGCTGGTTACGCTGGACAGAAAAGTGATGAACCTTGCCCGGGCTCAAAAGGAGATTATGGATCTTGCCCATGGGGTATCCGGCGTAAAATCCGTTAAAACAAAAATAGGGCCTAACTTTTACAAGAGCGGAATTGTTCGCAATTTAGGCTTGACCGCTCCGTTTAAACGGAAAACTTGATAAAACAAAGAGTTGAAAAATATTAAAAATGCTAATAAAAACAAAATTTAAATGAAGCAATAATTCATTAACCCAAAGGAGAGAGGGACCCAAATGACAACTGGAAATACAGATGCAGCAAAAACACAACTGGACTGGAAAAGAATCCTGTTCATTCTAATCGGCCTGACCCTGTTCGCTATAGTCAATTTTTCTCCGGCATGGCCGGATGCTGTGGATCCTACCGGAAAACATTTTATGTTGAGTGCCCAGGGCAAAGGGGCGCTTGCCATCTTTCTTCTGGCCGGCACCTGGTGGGTATTTGAAGTCGTGCCCATCGGTGTGACCAGTCTGGCATTAGGCGCGCTTCAGGTACTTTTTGCGGTCCGTACAGCCAAGGAAGCCCTAAAGGATTTCATGACCCCGTCGGTCCTGTTTATCTTCGGATCCCTGGTCATCGGCATGGTGTTTACCAAAACAGGTTTAACCAAGCGACTGGCTTACAAAATGCTTGCCGTTGTGGGAGAAAAAACCAGCATGATTTACCTGGGCTGCTTTGTGGTCACAGCAGCATTAACCCATATTATGGCCCATACGGCTGTGGCAGCCACCATGTTCCCGCTTTTGATGACTATCTACGCGATGTATACAGATGAGCCCGGCCCCACCAAATTCGGCAAAGGGCTGTTCATGGGCATGGCATTTGTGGCAGGCGCCGGTTCTATTGTCACGCTTTTAGGTGCGGCCAGGGGCGCTGTGGCAATCGGCTTTTTTAAAGACATCGTGGGCAAGGATATATCCTTTTTCGAACTGAGCTATTACATGTTCCCCGTGGGTTGGGCCATGACTTTTATCCTCTGGGGATTTTTCATGATTTTATGCAAACCTGAGAAAAAGACCATCCCGGGCATCAAGGAAAAGGCAAAATCACTGGAAAAAGCCATGGGCGGCATTACAAAACAGGAGCTGCTGGCCGGCGGCATCATCTTTCTGGCCATCGGCATCATGTCCATAAAACAGTTCATCCCTGCCATAGCCGACCTGGACAAAAATGCGATCATGCTCGTGGCAACGGTTTTATTCTTTATTTTCAATATTCTTGACATCAAAGATCTTGAGACGATCCCCTGGAATATCATCCTTTTGTTTGGTGGTGCCATGAGTATCGGCTTCTGCCTGTGGGAAACAGGGGCGGCGGAATGGCTTGCCATCAACTGGTTGACCATGTTTCAGAACGCCAATTACTTTGTGTTCATTTTAAGCATCGCATTTTTTGTCATGATCATGACAAACTTCATCATGAACGTGGCGGCCATTGCCATATCCCTGCCCGTGGCACTGGTTATTGCCCCCTACCTTAACGTAGCACCTGAAGTCATCCTATTTGCGTCCCTTGTAACGGCCGGCATGCCATTTTTACTGCTGGTAGGTGCAGCCCCCAACGCCATCGCCTACGACTCCAAACAGTTTACCACAGGTGAATTTTTCATGTACGGCATTCCGGCTTCCATCATCCTAATGGTGCTTGTCGCAGTGTCCATATTTATGTGGAAAATCATGGGGATGCCCATCACAACCGTGTAAAAACCAATTTTAACCATCTTAAAAACAATTCAAAGCCCCGGTTCATTTTCCCTGATGAACCGGGGCTTTGCCGTTCTCAGCACCGGATATGTTGACAGCCCCCTGCCAATTATAGTAAAAAGCGGCCCAATGATAGACCAGTCTATATTCTTGATATTGAACCAGGAGTTTCCATTTGAAAATAGTGATAATCGGTGCCGGGGGCGTGGGTTATAACATTGCCAGCCGCTTGGCCCTTGAAAGCAAGAATGTCGTGGTGGTTGATGTGGACGCACATGCCACCAGAAAAATTGCTGAAGACCTGGATGTCAAGGTCGTAACAGGATCGGGCAGCAATCCCGGCACACTGCAGGAGGCGGGAATTTTAGGCGCGGATATCCTTCTGGCGGTCACAGACAGTGATGAAATTAATATTGTATCCTGCCTGATTACCAACCAAATTTCGCCGATGACCAGAAAACTGGTCCGTTTGCGCAATGAAGGATTTATTCCTTTCCATACCAGCCTTAAAAATGAAGCCCCGCACATTGACAACATCATCAACCCCGAAGCCGAAGTTGTCAAAACCATTAGAAAACTGATGACCATTCCAGGTGCCGTGGACAAGGGGGATTTTGTTAACGGTCGAGTCAAATATGTGGGTATGCGGCTTTCTAAAACGTCTCCCATCGCCGGAATGGAATTATCAGATTTCCATAATGTCTTTGGCCAGGAACGCCCTTTGATTGCCGCCATTATCCGGAACAATAAAGTCATTGTACCCAGGGGTAAAAATAAAACCATGGCAGGGGATCTGATCTATTTTGTATGTGACACCCAAAAGCTTAAGGAAACCCTGGGCCTTTTAGGGGTAACGGTCCGTCCGGTGAAAAGGGTACTTATCGTCGGCGGCGGACGCATCGGTTTCAAACTTAGTCAGTCCCTTGAGCAAGACAATATTCAGGTCAAGATCGTTGAGGCCAATATGGACCGATGCAACGATCTTTCCATGCAAATGGGAAAAACCGTGGTGCTCCACGGTGACGGCGGAGACCAAAAACTGTTCATGGAAGAAAATATCAGTCAAATGGATGCGGTTGTCTCGGTGACCAATGACGATGAAACCAATATTCTTGTCTCCCTATTGGCAAAAAACATGGGGGTAGACAACACCATCACCCGCATCAGTAAGGCAAGCTATTATCCTCTTTTGTCCACCATCGGCATCGAAAAAGTGGTCAGTCCTAGGGTATCGGCTGTTTCTTCAATCCTGCAGGATATACGCCAGGGTAATGTCATTTCGGATATCTCTATTTTTGGTGAACAGGGAGAATTTATTGAAGCGGTTGCACTGGCATCCTCACCTATTACCAAGGGACCGATCAAGGAGATTTCTTTTCCCAAAGGGACCTTGCTTGTCTGTATCATCCGTCAGGAGGAAATCATAATCCCCATGGGTGACAACCAGGTACAGGCAGGGGATCGAATCATTTTATTTGCGATCCAGGCCGCAGTAAAAAAATTAGAAAAAATGCTCACTGTAAAGCTTGGTTTTTTCTGATGCGCTGGCCTTTTATCATACGGATCATCGGTGTCCTTCTTTTTGTACTCGGCCTTTCCATGCTCCTGCCTTTGGGCTGCAGCCTGTTTTTTAAAGACGGGGCACATCAAGGCCACCTGACGGCCATGGCGGTGACCACAATGATGGGCGCAATCATGATTTTTATCTCAAAAAAGGCCGGGAGTCATAACTATATAAACCAAAGAGAAGGTATCGCTGTTGTGGCATTAGGATGGCTTGGTATTAGTCTTTTCGGCGCCCTGCCCTTTTTTCTGGCCCCGGATTTTTTTACTTACACAGATGCTTTTTTTGAGTCCGTGTCCGGATTCACCACCACCGGCTCCTCGGTGATGACTGACATTGAAGGGGCGACCCCCAGTCTGTTACTCTGGCGAAGCCTGATCCAGTGGCTGGGCGGCATGGGCATTATCGTTTTATCCCTGGCCATTCTGCCGTTTTTAGGGGTGGGCGGTATCCAGTTATATAAAGCCGAGGTGCCAAGCCCGGTACCTGACAAACTGACCCCCCGGTTGTCTGATTCCGCCAAAATTCTTTGGATTGTGTACGCGGGCATGACATTGCTACTTATCCTTTTCCTTTATTTTGGGGGAATGAATCTGTTTGACTCGGTCTGCCATGCGCTGACCACACTGCCCACCGGGGGGTTTTCACCTAAAAACCTGTCCATCGCCCACTATGATTCCGCCTATTTTGATTATATAATTACCATATTTATGTTGCTTGCAGGAATCAACTTTTCTCTACATTACCAAATATTGCGGGGCCATGGCCTTGCGTTCTGGAAAGATGCTGAATGCCGATTTTTTCTGGGCGCTGTGCTTGTGGGTACCCTGATCATCACAATAAACACCTGGGGGCCATTGTACGACAGCTTCTCCCAAGCCTTCAGGTTTGCCGTATTCCAAGTGGTTTCCATTGTTACCACCACAGGCTATGCCACGGCTGATTATGAATTATTTCCGGGTCTGTCCCAGGCGCTTTTATTTTTTGGTATGTTCATGGGTGCCAGTGCCGGCTCCACGGGCGGCGGCATGAAATGCGCCAGGATTATGGTCTGCATTAAATACTGCTACCGGGAACTATTCAAGCTGATCCATCCCCGAAGTGTCAGCCATATCAAACTGAACAACACCCTGGTTCCCGAAGAGCTGCTGCGCTCCATCCTGGGTTTCATCGCCTTATATATCCTGGTTTTTGTTATAGCCACGGTGCTTCTATCCTCACTGGGTGTGGATCTTTTGACCTCTTTAGGCGCTGTGGCCTCGTGCATCGGCAACATCGGACCGGGTTTCGGCACAGTGGGACCGGCGGAAAACTTTGCACATCTACCCCAGGCCGGAAAATGGCTTCTGTCCTGGTGCATGCTGGCAGGACGACTGGAAATTTATACCGTAATCATACTTCTGGTCCCTGAATTCTGGAAACAATAGTTACAATATATGCCTGTCGTTAGAATTTGCATCCGCCTTGTACTCGACAAAATTTGCCCAATTCTCGGATAGGCACTACTTAATATTTGAACAAACACGACAGAGCGTAACCCGGGTATCGTAATAAGGCGTCCCGTTACCCACCGAGCTGACCATTTCGGCTGTAAGCCTGTTCAACCCATGGCCGGCTTTGATCCACCCGCCACGTTCGGTGATCAGGCAGTCCCGCCTTGTGGAGACATCGGTACAAAGTAATGCTTTCACGCTACCTATAAGGCTTTTAACCATTACCGGTTGCCCATCTGTAAGACCCAATTTTTCAGCTTCAGCCGGGTGCAGGCGTACCTTGGGCAATGGCGGATGGTCCGCAAGGGTTCGCTCGGAGCAGATGTAATCAAAGGAAGCGACACTCAACAGGGTGTACGGATAATTTTCATCATCGTTTTTGAGGACATCCCCATCGAAATTGGTCATGAATTCAAATTTCCCCGAAGGGGTGGGAAAAACCTTATCAAGGTAAGGTGCCATGGGTTCCGGCATTCGAAAAGGGGTGTGCCTCAGCACATCCAAATCGCCTCCCCAGGCTTTGATCGGCGCGCAAATCTCGGCCAGCCACCGATCGGCGCTTTTGCAGTACCGGTCTTTAAAGGAAAACCGCTTGGCAAGTTCCGTGAACATATGAAATTCGCTTCGGCAGTCACCCACGGGCTCAATAGCCGGGTTGACCGGGCCCACATAATTGTGGCCGAAACTGGCCATTGCATCGTATTCTTCAAGAAAAGTGGTGGCCGGCAGGAACACATCCGCCAGTTCTGCAGTATCATCCAAAAAGTGGCCGCTGTAGACCACGAACTCCATGCGCTTAAATGCCTCGATCACGAGTTCGGAATTCGGGGCCATACAGACCGGGTTGGCCGCTGTCACATAAACCATGCGAATCGGTGGATTTTTCGCGTTTAAAAGTTCTTGCCCCACATAAGGCATCAAAAGCGTCCGACGCTCGGAATTGAGCTGATCTCCCCAACATTTTGGATCATAGGGACCATATTCTTCGAATCCCTGGCTGACCCCTCCGCCTTCCACACCGATATTTCCTGAAATAGCGCCTAAAGCATCAATGGCGCGGATTGTAAAATGGGCGTCTTTGTGGCGGTGAAGCCCCCAACCCAAAAGGATCGATGTAGGTTTGAAGGTGATCAGCGTGTCCGCGATGTACTCGGCATCTTCTTTTGAAACACCGGCAAGAAAACAGAGCGCATCAACGCTGTAACGTTCAAGAATGGTTTTATATGCATCGAAACCTGCGCTGTGATTGGAAATAAAACCGATATCATGCTCCCCCCGGTCAATCAAAATTTTTGCCGCAGCCATGGCCAGATACGTATCCATATTGGGGGCCGGGGCAATATGCCAATCGGAAAGGGCGGCACTCCGGTTGCGAAAGGGATCAATGGTGATGATCCGGCCGCCTTTTTTCTTTATCTCTTTGATAATGGGAACCAGTCCGATCTGTGTGGTTACAGGATTCCTGGCCCAGAGGATCATGGCCTTGGAATTATAATGGTCCAGAGGGTCATGGGAGATGCGGTTGCCCAAATCCAAGTTCTGGGATGCCTGGCCCGTTCCGCCACACAGAGACCCGTGCAGAGTGGTAACCCCTCCGAACAGGTTGAAGAAATACTTGTTGAGCAGTTTAAGAGCGGTTCGTTCGCCATAACCTTGATAGTAGAGAATCGCTTCGGGTCCATCCTCATCACGAATCGTTTTCATTTTTCCGGCAATGGCATCCAAGGCCTCATCCCAAAGGACCTCCCGCCAACCTGACGCGCCACGCATCATGGGCGTTGTGATGCGTTCCTTGCTGTAAACCCGGTCGATGTATTTTGACGCTTTGTGACAGGCCAGCCCCCGGGTTAACGGATGCGTTTTTGATCCCGTCAAACGAATTAGACGGCCGTCTTCAATCGTGGCTTCAAGCCCGCAGGTGTTGGGGCAGTCCCTGGTGCAGGTGGTGATAATTTTTTTTATGTTGCTCATATCAATGCCTTTGCTGTGTTGAACAAATGACAGTAAATATCCTGTCTGTGTATAGCTCTTCTCCTTTTTGAATCGGTTGTAAAACAATATTGAATGCAAGGCAAGTTGTTAAGGACCGCAGATTAAAGAACTCCTTTGGGGGGCAAAAAGCGTCTTCCCATCAATCGGCAAACCCAGGCGAGTCTTTCTAAAATTATTGTCACTGGATAATTTCTATGATATTGATTTTGTGTTTTAAACTGTTTTAATATCAAGGATTGTAAATTGAATTACAGGCATGCCCCTTAAGGGCCAAACTCTGGATTTTCACTATTGACTAGGAAAATTCTCAAAATAACAACTCAAAGGACAGGATAAAATATGAGCCAGCTACAACGACTCAGCGACCGGATTATCAGCCGTGTAAACGCTAATTTACAGGAGTTCGAGTTTGATACGGAGCCCTTTGTGAACAATGCGCTTGATCATGAAAAAATGCTCGACTTTTACGCTTTTTACGGCATTACCTCCCGCCACCCCCTTTATTTTCATTTTACAAACTCCAACATCGCAGGCAGTTATTTTTTAGGAAAATGTCATGTAAGACGGTCCGCTATTTATAAAAGCGATGTCAGGGGAGATGAACTCAAAAGAAAAGGCGATTGCATAAAATCGGCCAAGAACATTCCCCTGGTTGAGGATGAAATGATTTCCATTCTGGACAGCCTGCTTTATAAAACCCTGGTCCACAGCAATTCCCACAACCCGGAAAGTCCCGAAGCCTTTATTATCCGGAACACCATTTCCAGCCACTACGCCAACATTCACGGGTCTACCCTGGAAGGCTGTTTTTTAGGTCCCTTTGCCACCGTGGATTTAATGAACCTGCATTCGTGTATTGTGGGAGAATTTTCCTATGTTCAGGTTGGAGAACTTTTTCATCGGAAAATTGATCCCGGCACCGTCTGGATCAAAAGTCCCCATTTTGAGTTTAAATATAAGTTTAAAAAAAGCATCCTTGATAATTTTGTAGGGGTGAATGATACCTACCAGCCCCGGGGGGTGATTTATGATTTTGTCAGGACGCGGGATCAGGAATTCGAACGATTATTTGAGGTCATGCACTTAGAGCCCTTTGAAGCCCCGGATAGTTCTGCAATCAACCGATATGCCGTGATCAAGGGAAAAACCCGTATTGGTGAAAACGTCCTGGTGGCCCAGAGATCCCTTCTTGAAAATGCAACCATGGGAGACGGGTCTAATGCACAGGAAAACTCCTATGTCATAGATTCCGTTCTGGAAGGCAATTGCATTACAGCCCATGGCGGCAAAATTATCAATGCCGATGTCGGCCAGGAATGTTTCGTGGGATTCAACTCCTTTTTAAACGGTGGACCCGACGCACGAATTAAAATCGGTGAAGGCTGTATTGTCATGCCTCACACCATCATCAACCCAAGTATGCCAATAGAGATTCCTAACGAGCATTTGATATGGGGATACATCGAATCCCCGGAAGACCTTGCCACCCAGACCATCTCTTTGGATAAATTAGCCGAAGTCAGGGAAAGTGTGACCATCGGTCAAATGACCTTTTCAGGAAAAGGGTCTGTGTTTATCCATGTTTTCAAAGATCGGTTAAAGCATATCCTTCTGGCAAACGGGGCATTATATAATGACGGAGAAGACAGAGGACACGCCCAGGATGACCAAAATATTTCCTTTAATATTATTCAGCCCTACCGGACAGGGGCAAGAAAAGGATTATATCCATCCATAAGAATCAAGCCTTAGAGACTCAAAAAAAATAAAAGACATAAGTTTGGTTTACACCGATTTTGTATTCGTCTTCACGGCGAGACAAGGCTTACATAACGAGTTATGTAAGCCTTGTTCCACTTAAAAACAACAATAAGGATTTGCCTATGAACCCTTCCCCGGAAAAAAGAAGCGCTCGAAGATATATACATAAATTGCCGATGGATCTTTATCGTATGAATTATCAAAACAAGCATAATAGCTATTACGCAGAGATGAATGATTGTTCTGACAACGGGCTATCCCTGATGACAAATGAAAAATTAGTTTTAGGGGAATTGATCTATCTTGAGTTGAAAAATTATGATCCCAATATACGCCTCCCGATAAAAGAACAAAGCTACAGCGGCATTATCAGATGGGGGAAACGATACCAGTCAGCCAATGCCGGTACTAACGGTCTTTACAAATATGGCATCGAATTTTCAACGCAGAATGTCAGGCCGTGAAATTGTTTCATTGTTACAATTGTCTTGACAACTCTAAAAAACAGCATGTACATATCAGTGGTTTTTTCCCAGCGGGAAACTTGACGACAGAAATCTGCAATTCAAATAGAAAATAAATTGGGGAAGGTATGTGTCAATTCTTTAGTTCCACATTCATCATTCTGCTCGGAGGTTTTTTATCTCTTATTTTTGCCCGGCAGAAAAAATTTTCAAAGGCGATTGCCGTTTTGTTTCTAAGTGGGGGATCTCTTGCAGGGTTGCTTGATGCGGCAGGCAAACTTTTAAATCCAGCCGAGGCCTCAGCCTCTTTCAAGTACTTGGATCTTTTTTCTCTTTCATTTCATGTTGACGGTCTTTCCGCCTTTTTCCTGACTGCCATATTTGCCGTGTCCCTGATGGCCGCCATCTACAGTTTCCACTACATGGAAAATGAAGAGGACGGCATTAAGACGGGTGTCAATTACTTTTTTTTCAGTATCCTGATTGCATCCATGGCCCTGGTGGTGACCGCCTCCAATATCCTGACCTTCATGATTTCATGGGAATTCATGTCCCTATCCTCCTTTTTTCTGATAATTTACAGCCATAAGTCAGCAGAAAACAGAAAGTCCGGGTACCTTTACTTTGTGTTTTCCCATGTAGGTGCCATGTTCATCCTCGCCGCATTTGGACTGATTTACAGCCATACCGGTAGTTTTGACCTCGCCACCATGGCCGAGATGCCTGAAACAATGAAAACATTGATCTTTGTGCTCTCCTTTATCGGATTCGGAATCAAGGCCGGCGTGTTTCCTTTCCATGTCTGGCTGCCCCATGCCCATCCTGCGGCCCCCAGCCACATCTCAGCGGTTATGTCCGGGGTGATGATCAAGACCGGCATTTACGGAATACTGCGAATGTATGCGATTCTGGATTTTCACACCCCTGTTTTCGGGTATATTACGCTGATTGCCGGAGTGGTTTCCGGAATTCTGGGAGTGGTATATGCCCTGGGCCAGCACGATATCAAGCGACTTCTGGCCTATCACAGTGTAGAAAATATCGGAATCATCCTCATCGGCTTGGGAATCGGGATGATCGGTGCGGCAACGGACAATCCCCTGGTCGCTGTCCTTGGCTTTACCGGCGGTATTCTCCACGTTCTCAACCACTCGATGTTTAAATCCCTGCTGTTCATGGGGGCGGGCATGGTGCTGCATCAAACCGGCACTGGGTCCATTGATGCCCTAGGCGGGCTGCTCAAGGGCATGAAGATTACCGGAACCACATTTATCATCGGATCTTTGGCCATTTGCGGATTGCCGCCTTTTAATGGATTTGTCAGCGAATTTCTCATATATATGGGCAGTTTCAAGGCCATCCCCGTTGGATCAATCAGCTTTACCATGAGTGTCTTTGCAATTATCAGCCTGGCCGTTATCGGCGGGCTGGCCCTTGCCTGTTTTACCAAGGTGGTGGGGGTGGTTTTCCAGGGAGAACCCCGGACCAAAGCCGCCGAAAATGTCAAGGAAAAAGGTTTGGCCATGATGGTTCCCATGGGCTGTCTTGCCGCAGCCTGCTTGATCATCGGAGTATTCCCCAAGGTATTCATTGACATGGCCCTGACGGCAGTGCAGTCCCTAGGTCTTGACTACGGCCGGATCCCTGTTGAACCCTTTGGTCAAATAACCGGCAACATCACCTTTGCAGCCCTGCTGTTTTTTGTCGTTGTCCTGATAGTCATGGGCATCCGGTCAATCTACTACAAGAACAAAACTACCACAAAATCCGGAACATGGGGCTGCGGCTTTACCCAGCCAACGGTTAAAATGCAGTATACGGGATCTTCCTATGCCGGGTCCATTTTGGAATTTTTCAGTGCCACAGCCCCGCTTTCCGAGGAGCATCCCCCCATCAAGGGACGGTTCCCGTTAAAAACTCACTACCACAGCCATGTCAATGACATTGCAGAACTTCACATGAAAAATGTGGTTGTACGTCCTGTTTTTTACCTGTTTGACAAACTCAGGTGGATGCAGCACGGGGATATTCATCTGTATATCGGGTATATTTTGCTGGCAATTGTATTGCTGCTGTTTTTTATATAAAATCAGCCGGCAGCTAAAGGCTAATAGCTTTAAGGAATACTCCATGATTCAATCCATTTTACTCTGGCTTGCAGCCATTCTGGCAGCACCATTTTTTTCAGGCCTGATCCTCAAAATCAAGGCGTTTTTCGGGGGAAAAAAGGGACCGCCCATTTTGATCAATTACTATACCCTGATCAAACTGTTTAAAAAGGGATCGGTTTACAGCAACAGCACCACATTTGTGTTTAAGCTGGGTCCGGTCATCTCCCTTGCCGCATCACTTACGGTTCTCATGTTCCTGCCCATTGCAGGGCACAATCCAGTGTTCTCCTTTAACGGAGATGTTATTTTTGTCCTGTACATTCTGGGACTTGGCCGGTTTTTCACCATTGCTGCGGCCATGGATACGGCATCTCCATTTGAAGGCATGGGCGCGGCCAGGGAAGCGTATTTCCCTATTATCTGCGAAGCCGCCATGTTCATGATACTGATTTTCTTTTACCGGATCACCGGAGAATTGCAATTATCCGCTTACTTTGCAGGCAGCAACACCCAAAGCATGTGGAGTTCGGCAGGCGCACCGCTGCTGTTCATTGTAATCTCATTTTTTATCATTCTTCTGACTGAAAACTCCAGAGTCCCTGTGGATGACCCGGCCACCCACCTTGAACTGACCATGATCCATGAAGTCATGGTCCTGGATCACAGCGGCCCGGATTTTGCGCTTATTGAACTGGGTTCTTTTTGCAAGCTCATCTTCTATTCCACCATTATTTCAAGGATGATTCTTCCCTTTGAATCCGCCTTTTTTGGATTCCCGCTGGTGATGTATATATCAGGCCTTCTGGTGGTCTACGTTGCCGTGGGCGTAACAGAGTCGGTGATGGCCAGGTACAGGATGGACAAGGTGCCCCAGTTTGTGCTGACATCCTTTGCACTGGCCTTTTTTGCAACCATCATCACTTTGGAGTTTGTGAAATGATATTCAATCCGGTTGATATAATTCTATCCTTTGTGCTGCTGTCGGTTTTGTTTTCATTCGGAGCCGACCGGGTCCAGGTACTGATCAAACTGGTGGGATTCCAGGGAATCGTAATTTCCGTTATTCCCTTTTTCATCGGTGAACATATGACAACAGGCGGCACGGTGTTTACCCTGGCCACCCTGGGCATCCGAGGGATCATTATCCCTTTGAGCATTTTTGTGGCTATCAGACGGGGGGCCATCCGGCGGATGGTCGACCCCATTGTGGGATATCATGCCTCCATTCTGTGCGGTTTGGCGGTGATTATCGGCGCGACCTATATTTCCGGACGCCTGGATATTGGTTCCGTGAGCGAGTTTAAACTCCTGGCGCCTACAGCCATTGCCCTTCTGGTAACGGGAATGTTTCTGCTCATGGCCCGGAGAAACGCCATTGCCATGGTCATCGGCTATATCATGATGGAAAACGGAATTTACTTAGTCGGGTCGGGCTTGTCCGTCGGTACCCGCCATATTGTTGAATTTGGTATTTTATTGGACGTTCTGGCCGGAGTCATGATCATGGCCGTGATCCTCCGTAATATTAAAAAGACCTTTGACGACGTGGATACGGCGTTGCTTAGAACTTTAAAGGATTAGGGTATGGTTGAAATAGTATTTCTGACACCTCTTATTACCGGTCTTATCGCATTCTTCCTACCCAAAAGTATTGGCCGATTCCTGCTGGTACTGACCGGAGCGGCCCATTTAACACTTTCGTTTATGCTGTGGAAGAATCAGCCTCAGGCACTTTTTGATCAATATTTTGCAGTGACTCCCGAAGGCATGCTTTCCCTGCTGGTGATCTCCCTGCTGTTCTTTTTGATCTCCATTTACACCGTGGGCTATCTCAAAGAAAGTCAAATCCCTTCCGAGGGCCTTTTTACCGGCTCCATGCTGGTATTCTTGTCCACCATGACCATGGTCACCCTGTCCGACCATATCATGATCATGTGGATCGCCATTGAGGCCACCACCCTGGCAAGCGCCCCGCTGATTTACACCCATCGCTCGGCCGCCTCCCTTGAGGCGACCTGGAAATATGTTCTCATCTGTTCGGTGGGTATTGCCTTGGCCCTTTTGGGGTCTATTTTGGTGGCCTTTTCCATGGGCCAGGAAAATGCCGGCACGCCGATCTCTTTTTCCGCCCTGGCCGGGGCGGCCAATACCCTGGATCCTTTGTGGCTCAAGGCCGGATTTGTCTTTATCCTGGTGGGATACGGAACCAAGATGGGACTTGCGCCCATGCACACCTGGCTGCCCGATGCCCACAGTGAAGCCCCAAGTCCTGCATCGGCCCTCTTGTCAGGGGTCCTGCTCAACTGCGCATATCTTGGAATTTTCAAAACCAATAAAATTATGGTAGCGGCAGGACTCGAAGATTTTTCCGGCAGGATACTCATGGTGTTCGGCCTGTTATCCATTGTGGCCGCAGCTACCTTTATCCTCAAACAGGACGAATACAAACGGATGCTGGCCTATTCCAGTATCGAGAATATGGGCATCATTGCATTCGGAACCGGTGTGGGCGGCCTGGGGGTATACGGTGCGGTGATCTGCATGCTCCACCACAGCCTGATCAAGTCCTCTTTATTTCTTTCCTCGGGCAACATTCTGTTGGGGTACGGGGACCGGTTGATCAAAAACACCGGAAATCTGATCAAGGGCATGCCCCGGACCTTTGTGGCCTTTTTTGCGGGATTTGTCGGGATTTCCGGTTTTCCGCCGTTCGGCATTTTTATTGGGGAACTTTGTATTATTGTCGCGGCTTTCAGGGCTGGGTTCTACGTTGCCATCACCGTTTTCATCCTGAGCCTGTGCGTTATTTTTGCAGGATTTGCCAACCAGATCATGAAAATCAGTTTTGAAGAATGCAACACAGTGATCAAAATTAAAGAAAAGGCCTGCATGGTCTGGCCCCAGTATCTATTACTCCTGACTTCACTGATCTTGTGTTTCTTTATCCCGGATTCATTGAATCAAACCATATCCGATGCAGTAGCAGCCATTGGCGGAGGACTTAGATGAGCAACGCTTTTTTACAGATTTCAAACGCCGAAAAAATTTCCCGGGAGGCCATCCCCCACCTTTCTTTTGATCAATTCCAAAGCCAGGCTCTGGATATGGTGACCAACGGAGGTAAAATTGTCCACTATTTTGCCTACCCGGACAAGGAGAGTTTAAAACTTTTGGCGGTGTTGCGGACCGACAAACTTTTTGTAGCCGGCTGCGATGTGCCGGACGTCTATCCGTCATTAACCAAAACCTGCGAACCGTTTCACCTGTTTGAGCGGGAAATTGCAGAGCAGTTTGGTATCCGTCCCCAGGGTCATCCCTGGCTGAAAATGGTCCGGTATCACCCCAACTACACGGAAGGCGCGGCGGATGTATTCGGCAATGACTATTCCCAGGACATTCCTGGAAATTATCCGTATTACCAGGTGGCGGGTGAAGAAATCCACGAAGTAGCTGTGGGGCCGGTCCACGCCGGGGTAATTGAGCCGGGCCATTTCAGGTTTAACTGCATCGGAGAGCGGGTCCTGCACCTGGAAATCCAACTGGGATACCAGCACCGGGGCATTGAAAAGCAGCTTCTGGCGGTCCCGGCCAAGCGGCTTCCCATCATTGGTGAGAACATTGCAGGGGATACAACCATCGGCCACAGCCTGTGCATGGCTCAGAACCTGGAGGCACTGACCGGGGTTCAAACGGATCAGGGGGCCCGGGTCATCCGGACCATTGCCCTGGAACTGGAGCGCCTGGCCAACCACATCGGCGACCTTGGGGCCTTAAGCGGCGACGTTGCCTTCCTCCCCCCGGCCAACTATTTTGGCAGGATCAGAGGTGATTTTCTCAATCTTTCCCTTTTAATTTGCGGTAACCGGTTCGGCAAGGGCCTGGTCCGGCCCGGTGGGGTCCGGTTTTCCCTGTCCGATGATATCAGAAAGGTACTCAACGAACGCCTGGCAGAGCTTCGGCCCGAAGTGACACATGTATTGGAACTGCTCTTCAACGCCGTCACCGTTCGGGCCCGGTTTGAGGGATGCGGGGCGGTGAGCCATGAAGATGCCGATCATCTCGGGCTGGTGGGGCCTGCCGGCCGGGCCAGCGGCATGGCCTATGATGTAAGACGATGTTTCCCCACGGAACATTACCCGTACATGGGCATACCGGAAAATAAAAAAGCCACGGGGGATGTCTATGCCAGGGCCCGGGTCAGGTATGACGAAATCCTCCAGTCCCTTCAGATTGTTGAATCCCTGGCCGCCATCCCAGTTGAAACCCGATGTGTAAGCGAGGGCATGACGTACGATTTGCCGGCTTCAAGCTTTTCCGTGGCCCTGAACGAGGCCTGGCGGGGGGAAGTTTCCCATGCTGTCCTGACCGATGAAAATGGAAAAATCCTAAGGTACAAAATCAAGGATCCCTCTTTTCACAACTGGAACGGGCTGGCCATGTCTCTCAGGGATACCGGAATATCGGATTTCCCCTTGAACAACAAAAGTTTCAATTTATCCTATTGCGGATTTGATCTATAGAAAAGCGGAGAATATCATATGCTCAGTGTACTGAAAAACAGATTTGAACAAGGCTACCGGACCAACCGGTATCCCGAAGAAAAGGTCAAGGTATTTCCCCGCTACCGAGGCAGACCTGTTATCCAGGATAATATCTCTGAAGAAACCCTTAAAACCTGTGCCGAATCCTGCCCCCAGGACGCCATAGATGTGCAGAATCAAAAAATCGACATAGGTCGGTGCGTATTTTGCGGAACCTGCGAGAACATCTCCAACGGTCAGATCAAATTTACCAATGACTATGAAATTGCCACGGCAGAACGCGCAGACCTGATAACATCAGGCGATCTGCCGGCCTTGGCCGAGCACGCCAAGCAGCATTTTAAAAAACTGTTTGGGCGCTCTTTGCAACTGCGTCAGGTGTCAGCAGCCGGTTGCAATGCCTGTGAAGCTGACCTCAACGTTCTGGCCACGCCGTTTTTCGACCTGGCCAGATTCGGCATCAACTTTGTCGCCTCTCCCCGCCATGCCGACGGAATTGTGGTCACGGGTCCCATATCCAGAAACATGAAAACAGCCCTGCTCCAGACCTATGAGGCCACACCAACTCCGAAGGTGGTCATTGCCGTGGGCTCATGCACCATCAGCGGCGGTCCGTTCATCGGAAGCCCTGAAATCACCGAAGGCCTGGACAAAATCCTGCCGGTGGATTTGTTTATCCCGGGATGTCCGCCCCATCCCATGACCAACCTTCACGCGCTGCTTTCCTTTTTTAAGTAATTATAAGGGAGTGGAAAAGCCCACCGGTTGTTGTCGGCAGGAATCAAAACGCTTTGGCTCAAAATACCCAGGCCCCCTGAATGGACAACAAAATTTGCAGCTGCTGGTCGCCAACCATTGCCGGTTTCGCGTTAAAATCGGGGCAACCCAATGAACTACAAGATGTGGTATTCGATCCTTTCTAAAAAAGTGATCAATTATACACACATTGTGGACCCAATTCCTATTTTTAAAAACCCTAAAAATCAGGAAAATAGGACAGATCAATTTGAATACAAGTGCTCACCTGTCTGGTTTTAATTGCAGTCACCACTGCCATTTGACTACAAACAAGGTGAAAAAAGAGACACACCCTTGAATCCATGAGCGTATATTTAAAAAATTCAGAATATCTATACCGTGGAATTTATGTTGCAATCATTTTTTTGGGAATAGTGATGATGATTTTCAGGCCGCCATCTTTTGAGTTTTCTGCCCAAATTTCTCCATCATGAAGTTTAATGGCTCTGTAAGCAATGGTAAGGCCCACACCCGTTCCACCTGTTTTTCTTCCCCTGTCTCCTTCTACCCTGTAAAATGGCTTGAAAAGATGGGGCAGATTTATCGAAGGAACGCCTGGGCCGTTGTCTTCAATGGTCAGGATAAGAGGATCTTTTTCTGATTCTCTGGTTTCAATACTGATGTTCACGGTTGTACCTTTATCCGTATATCGAATTGCATTTCGAACGACATTTTCAATGGCCCGATGGATCATCTCTGGATAACCGTTGACATGAATAACAGGGAAAGGGGCAATGACCACTGAAACGTTTCTCGTGTGTGCTTCGAAATTTGCATCTTCTCCTATGCGATGGATCAACTCGGATAAATCAACCAATTTGCAAATCCTTAAATTCGGTCCTGTTTCGAGCTTGTTCAACAGTAAAATTTCCCCGATGAGCGTATTGAGTCTTTCTGCTTCAAGGGCAATACGTTGCAGGCTCGGAATGACGTCTTCCGATGCCTTTTTTTTGGATATTTCAAGTGCAACAAATAGTCTTGCAAGAGGGGAACGGAGCTCATGGGAAACGTCTCTCAAAAGCTGCTGACGGTCTTTGATCAGATTCTGAATCTGAGATGTCATTTGGTCAAAATCCAAACCCAATTGGGCAATCTCATCTTGTCGTTTCCCAAGGGTTTCACTCACCCTTGCCCCCAGGTCCCCTGTGGCAAATTTCTGGGTGGCTTTGCGAAGTTTCGTAATGGGGTCTGTAATGTGGCGTGCAAGCAGAAAGCTGAGAAGGGTGAGCATGATAATAGAGATGGTGATTCTCATTGTAAAGTCACGCGGGAAAATGGAAAATCTTCTCGTTCGCCCCTGGCTCCCTGCTGCTGTGTAAGTTTTTCCATCCGATCCAACTATTCGGCACATCACAACGATGCCATTGGCGGTTGTTACTTTTATGACTGGATTATCATCTTTTCTAAATCGTTTCAAGATTGCCTCAAATTCTGGGGATATTTTTCTGCTGATCAATGAATGCCCCTCTGAATCGAACAGATACGGTTCGAAATCAATGATATTTTCCAGTTTATCGGCGTAGGATATTGAGGCGGATTTTCCATCTGAAATCCACCGTTCAATCAAGGGGGTTGAATAAAGATAAAGGATTTGAGCAAGATTCTGCTGACGATTTTCCTCCCGCTGCTTCTCCCTTGCAGCAGGCCCGGTGCTGGAGGTAAATGTGACCAGCAGGGCGATTCCCACAGATAAAAAATTGATACTGCAGGTAAAAAAGAGAATCTTTAAAAAGAGATTTTTTCGTATTCTGCTGGCGAGGGTGTTGTTCAGGAAAAGATCAAACCAAAAATTCTTTGTTTGAGTGCTCATTATTTGGACAGGTCTCCTTATACCGGCAGTGAGTAGATATATCCTAGGCCACGGATACTTTGAATCCGCTCAATGCCCTGATATTTGGGTCCCAGTTTTTTCCGAAGACTGCTCACATGAACATCAATGCTCCTGTCAAAAATATCCAGTTTCCTGCCCAGAACCGTTTCAGAAAGAACATCGCGTTTGACCACATTACCGGCATTTTTCATGAGTTCATAAAGAAGTATGAATTCAACGGCTGTTAACGAAACGGGTTTTTCACCTATCTTCACAGTTCTGGGTCCAGGATTGAGGATAACATCTCCTATCTCAAGTGAGGGACTCTGCCGGGGGATATCTTCAGCGTCTGATCTTGTCTCAAACCGCCGCTGTACAGCACGGATTCTTGCCACAAGCTCTCTGGGATTAAAAGGCTTGGGCAGATAGTCGTCTGCTCCCATCTCAAGTCCTACAATCCGATCGACATCATCCCCTCTTGCTGTGAGCATAATAACGGGAATTTGAGATTTGGCACGAATATGGCGCAGGGTGTCAAACCCGCTCATCCCCGGCAGCATGACATCTAAAACCACCAGATCATGGGCCTGGCTGAGGGCAAGGCAAAGCCCCTCTTCCGGGGTCTGAACCGCCTTGATATCAAATCCCTCAGGGGTCAGATAATCGCTTAACAGCTCACAGAGCTCTTCATCATCATCGATCACAAGAATACGGTTCATAACGGTCTCTTAATTATTAAAAATACAATAATTACAGCTACATATTTGTTCTTTCTATCCAGTTTTCAGTATACACGAAACCGATCATTTTGCATGTAAAGAAATGTAAAGTCATCTGGATCGAACTTTACAATTCTTAACCTGGCTTAACGGTAACTTTACAGCAAGAGAAAAAAAATGGGTTATATTCAGATCATTGTTCAAGATGAAAAGCGATCATGATCAAAGATTTTAACCAAAAGAATAGAAGGCCAAGCGAACAATAATGATGAAGGATAAAAAAAAAGAAAAAATTCGGATGATACGAGGATCTGCGAGCCTTCCATGGATGACGGAACAAACTGTTTGTTTGATACTGATTGTTTTGTTTGTTTCTCTTTTTTTCCAGGGGATGGCCCAGGCCTCTGAAATTCAAAAAATGAGTATAGTTGAGGCGGTTGAGCTGGCACTAAAATACAACCAGGATTTGAAACTTGCAAAAAACGATGTTCAATACTCAAAACTTACCCTGGAAAAGGAAAAGAATGATTATCTGCCCCAGGTCACCGGTACCGTGAATACGACGCTCGGTCAATCCGGCTCAAACCAGAACTATCATACCCTGGGAGCAGAGGTTTTCACCCAACTCAATCTTTTCAAAGGATTCGAGGATAAAGCATCCCTTGAAAGTGCACGTTATAGCCTGTCGTCGGATGAGCACACACAGACCCGGCAAAAGCAGCAGGTAATCTATGATACAGCCAATGCATATATCGATGCTGTGCAACGACTCCAGGAAGTTGAAGTGGCCCAGGAGAATCTGACCACCAACCGCCAGCAGGAAAAAGTGATCAAAGCCTTCCATGAAGCCGGCAAAGTCCCAGCCACAGACCTTTACCAGCAACAGGCTGAAACGGCCAAAGCTAATTTTGATTTTATTGCTGCCGAAAATACCCTAAAGGTCAGCAAGCTCCAACTCGCAAAAAGTATCGGCAGTACAAATTTAGGCGAGTTTGACGTCGAGATACCCGAAATCACGAGCGTCACCATGGCACCGGAAACAGATGCCGATCGTCTGATCCAGACAGCCTTTGAAACCCGTCCAGATCTTTTTGCACTGGAGAAAAGCATTTTTGCCAAAGAAGCGAACATAAAGGAGGCGGCATCCGGCAAATACCCGTCAGTGGATCTTAATGCGGGCATGGGAAGCTCGTATGACAACCGGTATGATGAAAATTTTGGGCATCAGTTTGGCGACGATAATATAGATTCCTACATAGGGGTTTCAGTCTCCCTGCCCATTTTTGACAGACACCTTACCCGGACCCGGGTGAATCAGGCGAAAATCGACAAACAATCCGAACGTTTGACCCTCGAAAAATTAAAACAACAGATCCGTGAGGAACTGGGTCAGGCGGTTGCGGACTACCAAACAGCTTGTGAATCGATCCTCGTGTCCAAATCCAGACTGCTCTATACCAACAAGGCCTTGGAATCGATTTTTCAGCGGTACAAAATGGGTGCAGCCAATTTGACTGAATTAACCCAGGCCCGGTCGGATCAAGTGGAAGCCCGGAATGAATTGATCCAAGCGAAGATGGATGAAATGCAGAAAATCATTTCAATCTTTTTTTACAAAGGAGACCTTGGGTTGTCCCATCTTTTAAAGGAGAAATTATGATGAAAGTTGTACGAATAGGCGTAACCTTTTTAAAACTTGCCCTCATGTTCGCAGGCATTCTTTTTATTATACTTATCGTTCACCGGTCTTTGGTCGCTTCTTCATATCAAGAGAGACCGGATACATCCCAATTCCGGATGGAAAAAATTAAAAGGGGCAGTATAGAAAACACGGTCTCCTGTACCGGAACCCTTTCGGCTGTTGGCACCGTGGAAGTGGGCACACAGGTGTCGGGTACAATCAACAAAGTATTGGTCGATTATAATGACCGGGTGACAAAAGGACAAATCCTAGCTGAACTTGATCTGGATACGTTTAATGCAGCGGTGGATGCAGCCGCCGCTTCGGTTATCAAGACCAGCGCACTCTACAAACAGGCCACAGCCGATTATGAAAGAAATAAACCGTTGTACGAACAAGGACATCTCTCAGCCGAGGAGATCCTCGTCTATAAAACCGAAAAGGAGACGGCAAGAGCGGAGTTCCTATCTGCCCAGGCTGTTGTAAAAAAAGAAAAAATCAATCTCCGGAACGCCCAAATCAGATCTCCCATTAACGGTGTCGTCCTCCAACGGGATATCGAAGAGGGGCAAACGGTGGCAGCCAGTTTAAGTACACCAACCCTGTTCATTATTGCAGAAAATCTGTCGAATATGGAGATCGAAGCAAGCGTTGATGAAAGTGATATCGGGATGGTAAACAAGGGACAAAAGGTGACATTTACCGTTCAGTCCTATCCTGATGATCTCTTTTACGGAACCGCAACTCAAATACAGATGAATCCCACCGAAATTTCCAATGTCGTGACGTATACCGTGATTGTGGCTGCGCCAAACATGGATGGGAAACTGCTTCCGGGTATGACCGCCACAGCAGATTTTGTGGTGGAAAAGGCGGAAAACAAACTGCTGGTTTCAAATGCTGCCCTGAATTTCAGGCGTGATGGCCGCAATAACAATGATGATCTCGGCATCTATGTGCTTGATGGGGGCACCCCCAAACGGATTCTTGTTACCACGGGTATCACTGACGGCACGACTTCGGTGATAGAAGGTGAAAACCTAACTTCCGGAATTTCAGTCATTGTCGGAAAAAATATTGAGAAGACCGAAAGTTCCAGCGGTTTTTTGTCAAAAATTCTTCCAAAGCTCTCCGGAGGCCGCCCCGGAGGCGGTCGTGGGCCGAGAGGGTAGACAAGAGGTTTAAATCAAAAGGGGTTATGAACACTCCATAAGTGGAGAAAAAATGGAAACAATACAACTCAAAAATATCAAAAAGACCTTTCACCTGGGCGGAGAAACCGTCCATGCACTGGATGGCATCTCTCTGACCGTTGACAGGGGGGATTTTCTGGCCATAATTGGTACATCCGGATCAGGGAAATCCACCCTCATGAACATCATCGGCTGTCTGGATCAGGCCGATCATGGGGAATATTTTCTGGAGGATTAAGAGTGAGTCAAATGGACAAGAACGCATTGGCCGACATTCGCAATCAAAGAATCGGCTTTGTGTTTCAAGGATACAACTTGCTTGCCAGAACAACAGCCCTGGAAAATGTGCAGTTGCCGCTGCTCTACAGAAGGGGAAAACCGATAAATCATCCGGGGAAAAAGGCAAAAGAGGCGCTTGATATGGTTGGCCTTGCACAACGAATTCACCACGAACCCAACCAGCTTTCAGGCGGGCAACAGCAACGGGTTGCCATTGCCAGAGCGTTGGTGACAGATCCTGCCATTATTCTCGCAGATGAACCCACGGGTAACCTGGACAGCCGAACCACAGAAGAGATCCTTGCCCTGTTTCAAAAGCTCAATGATGAAGGAATCACCATTGTTCTTGTAACCCATGAAATGGACGTGGCTGAGCATGCCAAACGTGTGATCGATATGAGGGACGGCCGCATCATAAACGATTATGAAACTGCACATCGACAATATGCGTCAATGGAAACGTCCTGATACGATAGCATGGATGAAATAGGGAGCCCTATTATGAAATTAAGAAAGTTTGTTATCAGCGCCCTTAGAAGCATCACCCGGAACAGAATGAGAAGCCTGCTTACCATGTTAGGAATCATTATCGGTTTGGCTTCTGTTATCGCACTGGTTTCCCTGGGAAAAGGGTCCCAGGCAGATATTGAATCAGAGATCAGTTCCCTTGGAACGAATCTGATTATGGTTAGACCGGGCAGTACCAATGCCCACGGCGTGAGGGGGGGAGCCGGTAGTAAAAGTGCCCTGTCCATGGATGATGTTACGGCTATTTCTAAATCTGCTGAACATATCCAATATGTTTCGCCACTCATTAAGATTTCATCCCAAATCATTGCCGGTAACGCCAACTGGAATTCAACCATTCAAGGTGTGGCTACCACCTATCCCATGATTCGCAATTATGAACTAGCCCGGGGATCATTTTTTAGCCAGAGAGATATGAAGGTGAAGGCCAAGGTTGCGGTACTCGGGCAAACGATTGTGGATGAGCTTTTTCCCGGTCAAAATCCCGTGGGGTCCCGTATCCGTATCGGTGCCATCCCCTTTAAAGTCATAGGCATTCTCGCTGAAAAAGGCCAATCCTCCACGGGAGATGATCAGGATGATATTGTCTTTGTTCCATCCACAACCGCCCTTTATCGAATGAGTGACGGCAAAACCGTGCATGATATCATGGCCAGCGCCACTTCAGAATCGGCCATGGACCAGGCAAAGGCTGAAATCGCCAGCATTCTCAGAAAGAACCATCGCATCGCAACCGGTGATGATGATGATTTTGAAATCCGGGATCAGGCTGAAATTGTCAGCATGGCCACCCAGGTTACCGGTACCCTTACCATGCTGCTCAGTGCCGTCGCCTGTGTTTCCCTGCTGGTCGGTGGGATCGGTATTATGAATATCATGCTGGTTTCCGTAACCGAAAGAACCCGGGAAATAGGTATTCTCATTGCAGTTGGTGCCCGGAGCTCTGATATCCTGATTCAGTTCTTGATCGAAGCGGTCATCCTCAGTCTTTCAGGCGGGATAATCGGGGTCGTAACCGGGATCGGGATCGCCTTTGGATTGGGCAAAAGCATGGGTACCCAGGTGATTGTGGAACCATCTATGATCATCATGAGCGTTGGATTTACTGCGGCAGTTGGAATTTTCTTTGGTTATTATCCTGCAAGGAAGGCTTCAGCACTTAACCCAATAGAGGCGATGCGATACGAGTAAATATAACCCAAAATGATGTCATTGGATTTGGGTTTGAAACCGGAAAAACGAATAATTTGGGATTGCGCCCTATGATCTTGTGGTCAGCCCTTTAAAGGTTGTACTACTCGACTATCAAGTTTTTTATAGTACCCTGATATTATTAAGTATTGGTGCAATATCATTGAAATGCAAGCTACCTTGGCATGATTTTTAAAACGCAATGATATCAGCTTATTATATTTTTGGAAGTATATTTGACCTACGAAAACGCTCACTTCCAAGTCCTGTAGTTACAGGGTTGAAGAAAAAACTTGATAGTCGACTACTAACATTGATATTTTTGAATGCAAGGTGCAAATATTATCGTATTATTTAAACCGAGCTAACCTTTTAGAGTAAATCAGATCGACCCGGCACTTATCTGATATTCCGGATGCCACATTTGACATTACTATAAAATACAACAAACACATCAAGTGAACCCTCTTCTGACAGCATTTTTCAGGATATTTTCTTCAATATTTGGATAATCCAGCATCAATATGGCGGTGCGTACTATAACGTGTATACCGGGATTTTCAATTCCTACCAATTCAAATTTTTCAGCAGAGAGCACCGGTATGAATGAACACTTTTTCTAAAATTATCCAGCCACCACATGTTGTGCCTACCTTGGAGCGCCGATATTTAATTTAACGGGAGATTAACGTTATGTTTTGTTTTCAGGAAAGGATTCACAAAAAATTTAACCGGTTGTTATAGAACAACACAAAAAAAGGGATAGCTTGCGCCAACCCTTGAGTTGCGTGTGTTTATGGCAATCATTGATGGTTTATTTTTTTCATGGGATTACCCTGGCCAGGAAAGCGTCTTCCTAGCCGGGTTCCAATAAAAATCTTACCTCTGGAAACTATTCGCTGGCACGCTCAACGTATGCCCGGGTCCGGGTATCAATTTTAATCAACTGATCTTCATTCACAAAAGGAGGCACCTGAACGGCAAACCCGGTTTCGACCGTGGCCGGCTTGGTGTCGCCCGTGGCAGTATCGCCTTTGGCCCAGGGTTCGGTGGTAGTGACCCGCAGAACCACAAAGTTAGGAAGTGTGACGCCAATGGGGTTCTGGTTATGCAGGAGCACGGTGCACACGGTGTTTTCTTTGAGCAGATCCACGTTCTCTCCGATTTGCTCCTTAGTCAGCATGATCTGATCGTAAGTGGTTGAATTCATAAACCACCAGCCATCCCGGTCTGAATAAAGGTACTCCATATCGGTTTCTTCCAGGTCAGCCTTTTCAAATTTGTCACCGGAACGATAGGTACGTTCAAACTGGGAACCTGTGATCATATTCTTAAGTTTGCACTTATACAGGGACTGCCCCTTGCCCGGCTTTTTAAACTCAAAACCGACAATCACATGGGGATCACCGTCAATCTCCAGTTTAAGCCCTTTTCTCAAATCACTGGCTAAATACATCCAATCTCCTTAAATTTTAAATAATAAAACTCGATGATCAAATTTTTGTTAATTTGCCCAACTTCGGCGTTGAAAAAAATTTTTAATCCTCAAAATATGTTGTATATTCCTCCGGTTAAAGATTGTTTCCGCCTTGAATTTGAACAAATTCCCTAAAAATTTGATGATCGAGTAAAAGCAAACCTAATAAAGCATAATCCTTCATTCTTGGCAAGTTCAGACCAAAAACAACTTGCAATTTTCCCATGTTTATAGGAAAATTTGTCGATTTAAATCTAATCATTGCAGGAAACACCCATGATCATTGTTATTGACTTCGGATCCCAGTTTAACCAGCTGATTGCGCGGCGTGTCAGGGAAAATAATGTATACTGCCAGGTGGAACCGGCGGATATCTCCCTGGAAAAATTAAAAGAACTTTCCCCTACAGGCATCATTCTTTCCGGCGGGCCTTCATCTATTTATGAAGAAAACAGCCCGACCATAGACGCCGGTATTTTTGACTTGAACGTCCCCATTCTTGGTATCTGCTACGGCATGCACTACATGGTGCATACCCTTGGAGGCACCATTAAACAGGCGGGTAAAAAAGAGTATGGTTTTGCCGAACTGCGCATCAATCCAGGCAACCCGCTGTTCAAGGAGATGGATGACAGCTTTCAATGCTGGATGAGCCATGGCGATTCTGCAAAAACCCTGCCCCAAGGGTTTGAAATTACAGCGCAGACCGACAACACCCCCATTGCCGCCATTGCAGATTACTCAAGAAAGCTTTTTGGCCTGCAATTCCACCCGGAAGTGGAGCACTCCATTAACGGGGCTGCCATGATCCGCCATTTTCTTTTTGATGTCTGCGGATGCGATCAGAACTGGACCATGAAATCCTTTAGTGAAGGTGCCATTGCCCAGATCAAAGATGCGGTTGGAGACAAAAAAGTGATCATGGGCCTTTCCGGCGGGGTGGACTCCTCTGTTGCCGCCACCCTGATCCATAAAGCCGTGGGAAAAAACCTGCACTGCATTTTTGTGGATAACGGACTTTTACGCCTGAATGAAAAAGCGCAGCTTGAGGTCAGCCTTCTGGCCAATCTGGACATGAACATCAAATTTGTGGATGCCCAAGAAAAATTTTTAACCGCACTGGCCGGGGTTACGGACCCTGAAAAGAAAAGAAAGATCATCGGTAAACTTTTCATTGAAGTTTTTGACGCCGAGGCCAAAAAGGTTGAAGGTGCCCAGTTCCTTGGCCAAGGCACGTTGTATCCGGATATTATTGAATCCAAATCCGCTTTTGGCGGTCCCACGTCGATCATCAAATCCCACCACAATGTGGGGGGGCTGCCCGAAGAGATGAATCTCAAACTCGTTGAGCCGTTGCAGTTGCTGTTCAAGGATGAGGTCAGAAAACTTGGCCTTGAACTTGGTATCAACGAGGGTCTTGTCTGGCGCCAGCCCTTCCCCGGCCCAGGGCTTGCCATCCGCATCCTAGGGGATATTACCAAAGAGCGCCTTGATGTTCTTCGAAAGGCCGATGACATTCTTATCCAGGAAATCAAACAAGCCGGCCTTTACCGGAAACTGTGGCAGTCCTTTGCTGTGCTATTACCGATAAAAAGTGTCGGTGTCATGGGAGACAAGCGCACCTTTGCCAATTGTGTGGCTATTCGTGCGGTCACATCCAATGATGCCATGACAGCGGACTGGGCCAAACTACCCCACGATCTTCTGGGAAAAATTTCCAACCGGATTATCAATGAAGTGGACAAGGTTAACCGTGTGGTCTTTGACATCACCTCAAAACCCCCCGGCACCATTGAATGGGAATAACAACCAGGGGCTGAGCTAAGGACCGCAGATGATCATAAGAGAACAAAATTGCGGTCCCAAGACTTTCAGCCCACAACAGAAGTGATAATACAGGCACCAATCAGTTATGAGTGAAAACAGACTCGGAGACTACCTGAATCCAGAAGAGGACCAGGTACCCGAGGGTGATAGGCCAAGCATTGGAGGCGAAATTTTCCAGCAGGAAGCCAACACCCTTAAAATAGAAAAAGTATCCCAGCGGGTGACCATTATCTCCGTGATTATCCCCTGCATTATCATTGCCATTTTGGCCTTTGTCTATATGGACATCACCGAAAAGGTGGTGGATGTGGATCAGACCCAGGCAAACCAGATGGCACAGGTGTCACAGGATCTTGAAATCAAGCTCAATGCTTTGGATGTGCGCATTGCCAAAACCACCCACGAGCTGGATGAAAAGCTGACAACCCTTGAAACCAAGCGCCAGGCCCTTGAAAACCAGACCGCAAAAATGTCAGCAGCCAAGGTGGATCTTAAAGCCATGGAAGCAGCCCTTGCCAAGTTGGATAAACGGATTAAGGCCAATGCAGACCAGGATAAATCTACTCTGGCAACCATGGAACGTATTAACCAAGAGCTTTTATCCTCCATTGATAAAAACAGTTCGAATTTCAAAGCGGTCTCCGAACAGATTAAAAAAGAGTTTCACGCAAAACTGCTTGAATTGTCCGCCTATGAACAAAAAATTGCACAACTAACTCAGGATACAAGCCGACTGGGCAAAGAATTGGATAGATTAAAAAAAGAGACGGCAGCATCCATAGACAAAAAAGTAGATAAAAACTTAAGCCGGCTCAGACAGGATCTTGAAAAACGGATTGATGACGTCAAAAAACGCGCAGACGCAGCAAATGCAACAGCTGAAAAAGCAGCGGTCACGGCTGCTGCTGCAAAGTCGACAACTCAGGTCCAATCAACAAAAAAGCCACAAGCATCCTCCCCCTCTGCCCCCCCAAAAAGCACCCCAAAAGCACAAGCACCGAATCTGCCGGTCTATAAGGCGCCGGGCACCAGAGGTATTTCAGAGCAGGATCTTTCCCAATAAACTGCTTTATAAAAAAGATGAGCCTTTCCCCACCCTCCAGTGCACGGATCCGGGAAGAACACCTTCTTATTAATCATTGTCTGGACTTTTCTGCGGCGTATATGGGTGTCAAATATATTAGCCAGCATGCGGCTGACTATCCGTTCACTGTTACCCAACACACCCTGGATGCGCTGTTCTCTGTATTTGAAACCGCAAGGTTTAAAAAGGCCAAACAAGCCTTTTTTTTATATCATGAGGCCGCTTGCACCTTGGTGGACATGGGCAGGGAAATGGAGAACGATATTATCCGAACCATTGTGCCAAAACTGATGTCGCTTCTGATGAAAAGTTCAGGAAACCGGCTTCGTGCCCTAAGCCAGGCGCTTGGCCGGTTGGCAGACAATAGCCCGGCACAGCATAGTCTTTCTGTTCCCAACAACGTCATGCCGTTGAACATTGATCTTTCCCACCTTGCCGAAAAATTTACAGCCACAGGGGAAAGTTTGTCGGCCGATGCGCAATGGACCTGGAAGGGCAGAAGCCTGATTGTCCGGGCAGGAATAAAAATTCTGGGCGTAATCAAATTTGCCACAACCCAAGATAACATCACTGAAATACACCGGGAAGCGGTCTGGATGGAGTGGTTCTCCAAGAATTTTATAGAATCTGTAAACCATGTTCCAAAACCGATCTGTATCCAAGGCAGATACCTATTCAGCATCACGGATGAACTGCCCAAGGGTGGTCCCGAAACACTATACAGGTCTGTCTGCATCGTCTTCATCCCCTACCCGGGTTATTATGAATACCCCAATTTAAAAGGCGCGGATTGGAAACAAATTCAATCATCGTTTTTCAAATCGGCCCTTGCCTTGGGCAGACTGTCATCCCAGGGGGTTTTCCATACGGCGTTGATCCCTTTATTCCATAACCGGGTTCAGCAGGGCAGAAGAAACGACAATGGCAGATACTTGTGGGAACATGCCGGGCGTCTGGATCAGTGGTTGAACTCCAGCCGGTTCCCCAATTTTGCGGCATCCGGTTTGCGGGATTTTGAACACATTGCCTGCCAGGCAAAACCGTTAGACCTTGAACATTATACCGGAGAATACCTGCTCAGTTTTATTCTGGTGGCAGGTTCCTGCTTCAGGAACAAGGCACCGCACAGAAGGGGAACAGACAACACGCGCCCCTATGTGAACACCCGGGATCTTTTTTGTCCGGATCTGTTTGAATCGCTTTTGACAGGGGTGTGTGAACATTATTTCAAAGGCTTAACCCAATCTGAAACCTTTGATCCAACCCCATTTAATATCCCTGCGCTGGTTGAAATCCTCATTGAAAAAATGGGTTTTGATGAGCATATGCAAGAGACGTTAAGGGTACAGGATCAGTTAGCAATGGACGATGAGCAGTTTGAAAAATTCCTGACGGACCGAGGGCTTTCCAGTATACCGGCCAAAGGGAAAGAAGAGATTATACTTTTTACCGGTCCCCATCTTGGCGAATTCAATCAGTCCATCTCCATACCGGAACTCATTGCATTCCTTTTCAAATTTTCCGCAATCTGCGTATCGACCTATTTTTTAAAAAAAGGCTCATCTCACATATAATTTATCCCCGGGATGAATGACATGTCTCTTTGACAGCTTATTAAGTTTCTGCAATTTGTACAGGGATATATGATATTTTCGTGCAATGGCCGAAAGGCTTTCCCCGGATTTTACCACATGGTACTTCTTAGAAGATAACTGCTTTTTAACCAAAGTCTTGTAAAGGGGGGCAAACTTTCTCTGAAAATCCTTATGCTTTCCCTCGGGCACAAGGAGCGTGGTTGTGCCTTGCCCCAGAAAATATCCCCGGAGCTGGGGGTTATAATCCTTGACGGTTTTGAATGGAATTTCACAGGCCTTGGCAATCATGGATAAAGGCACAACATTTTCTGGAGAAAGTTTGATTTCAGAAAACGTAAAGACCGGATAAAGATCCTGGGGCTCAAGATGAAACCCATACTTTTCCGGATAGGACATAATCAACTTAACTGCAACCATTTTCAGGATATATCGCTGGGTCTCCAGGGGCAGATAAAGGGAAAAAAAATCCCGGGTATCCTGACGTTCCATGGCATTGCTCAGACCATACTCCCCCATGTTATATGCGGACATGGCCAGCAGATATGAGCCGAACCGAGAATAAAGATCGTTAAGATATCGACAGGCCGCCTGGGTGGCGCGAAACATATTCCGGCGTTCATCGACGTTTGAATCAATGCGCAATCCATATCTTTTACCTGTGCTTTTAATAAACTGCCAGTATCCAACCGCGCCTTTAGGGGATTCCCCATGGGACAAGAGCGCACTTTCCACAATGGGTAGATATTTCAAGTCCAGGGGAAGTTTTTCCTGCTTTAAAACGCTTTCGATGTGGGGAAACCACCGATGTGCCCTTTTGAGCCACAGCATCACCTGGGGGCGGTTCCATACAGCCAGCATCATCTCTTTTTCAAGCCGCTCCCTGACTTCGGGGTCTGTGAAAGGTATTTTTTCCCCACAAAGACGAATATCACCGGAAAAACGAACGGCTTCCACCAAGGTGGGAATGTGGGTCTTTACACTGGGTCGTTCGGATTTAGATGGTTCTGACTTTTCTTCTGCCGCCAGTGTTAAACTTGCGGCAAACATTACCAGACAAACTGTGAAAACAAGAGATCGTTTCATAATATCCGTGTGTTGTGTGGGGGTTAACGCCTTAGGGCCGCAGATTAAATAAATAATTATTATTGCATGTCATACTTTAAAAATCAAGAAGGGGAAATTGTATATTAGCATGTTAATACGGCAGCTTCAGAACAATGAAGTCGATGTTTTTTCAATGGATGTACCGGGTATTTTCAAATGCCAAGTAATATGCCATAATAGTCGATCTTAATTTTTAATGGGCCTTGAAGAAATGAGTTTAAAACGGTTAATATATTGATTTCATTTATAAAAGATTTGGCCCTTGAAGCAGGTATAATCTGCCTTGAAGGCCAAAAAAATTTAACATGTCATGACCTTGAATTCAAATCAGCAAAAGATATTGTCACCGACATAGACAAAAAAGTTGAAGCGTTTCTGGTTAAAGCCATCCTTACCCGGTATCCTGACCATGGTGTGCTCGGAGAAGAGTACGGGGCTGTCCAGTCAGAAAGCGGATTCAGGTGGATCATTGATCCCATAGACGGCACCACGTCTTTTGTTCATCGGCTGCCCTTTTACAGCATCAGCATTGCCCTTGAAAAAGAAGGAAAACTTGTGCTCGGTGTGGTCTATGCCCCGGCTATGGATCAGCTGTTTTATGCTGAAAAGGGCAAAGGCGCATTTATCGGTGACACCGCAATCCAAGTTTCTGAAACCAGGGGGCTTGACAATGCGGTCATGGCAACGGGCTTTGCGTGTCTGAGGGCCGGTATGAAAAACAACAATCTACCGATTTTTAACGAAATCGTACCAAAACTTCGGGACATCCGGCGCTTCGGATCTGCGGCGTTGGATCTTTGTTATACGGCCTTGGGCAGTCTGGACGGATTCTGGGAAATGAATCTCAATATTTATGATATTGCAGCAGGGACAGTTATTTTAAAGGAAGCAGGTGGTGTGGTCACCGATTTTACAGGCGGCGGACAATATCCGGAAAAAGGGTTTGCTGCGGCAAACAAGGGGTTGCACAATAAACTAATCCGTATTCTGACAAAATTTTGCCCATCAGCGTAAACTAAATATTTTATATACCCATGAAATTACTTTTTTCTTTTATATTCATTCTAAGCCTGACAGCTGGCGGCGCCTTCGGGTATTACAGTCATTACGACTGGATTGGGTATACCATTGCCTTGGCTGTCAGCGGGTTTATCGGTTCCAGTATCATTGCGATACTCTTTTCATATTTGTATCTTTTTCAAAAAGACAGCGTTGAACACGAACCCATGCCGCCGGAAAAAACAATCAATCACCAACAGGAAATTAAAAAAATAAAAAGATGAATATCCAGTGGTTTCCCGGCCATATGCTGGAGACAAAAAACCAGCTTAAAAGTGCCATTGCCAGGGTGGATGCCCTGCTTGAGGTGGTGGATGCAAGGTTACCTTTATCCAGTTCAAACCCCTTTTTAGAGCGAATTGCCACAGGCAAAAACCGAATAAAAATACTGAATAAGGCCGATATTGCCGACCCGGAGGCGACACAAGCCTGGCTTGAATATTTCAACCGGGACATGAAACTTCCGGCAGCAGCAATCTGTGGAACCTGTCTGCAAGACGCATCACGTGCCCTACAATCAATGGTGTCAATGGTAGACAGAAACAAAGCAAGGAAAACAAAAATCATGGTGGTGGGTATTCCCAACACCGGAAAATCAACAATTTTGAATACCCTGGCCGGTCGGAAGGTGGCAAAGACCGGTAATGTACCAGCCGTTACCCGGCACCAGCAGCGCACCAGCCTGAAAGACAATATTGATATTTACGATACCCCGGGTATCCTGTGGCCGGTGATTGAACCCAGGCAGCGCGGGCTTGCCTTAGCTGCCTCCGGGGCCATCAGTGATACAGCCGTTGATTACCATGAAATTGCCCATTTTGCCGCTCAACTTTTAATAGAAAGATACCCGGCCTGCCTTGTTGAGCGTTACCCCTTTTTAAAACCGTTTCCCGGGGAGCCCCAGGCCCTTATCGAATCGGTGGGGAAAGCCAGGGGATGCCTTAAAAAAGGCGGGTATGTTGATTTTCAAAAAGCATCACAACTTATTATCAGAGATCTTAGATCCGGCAGGCTTGGCCGGATCAGTTTTGAAACACCAAAGGATATAAACATAGACTATGACACTGATCAATAAACTTTGCCCCGGGCTTCGGGCTTTACTGGTTGTCGCAGCGGTTTTTTATTGTGCACCAATTTGTCATGCACAAATTACCGAACTGACGTTTCAAAAGGAACAATCCCAAAGGTGTATTGCCATTGTCAATGCCCTTGAACGGGATCATTTCACCGGAAAAAAACTGGATAGAAATATGTCCGTTCTGGTGTTTGACCGTTATATAAAATCCCTGGATCCCGGCAGGCATCTTCTGACCCAGGTAGATCTTGATGAATTTGCACCGTTAAAACAGCTGATGTATAAATACCTGAAAACGGGAAACCTTGGACCGGCATTTGAAATTTTCAACCTTTATCAGTTCCGCAGCGAACAGCGCCTTGAATATATTCTTAAACTAGCCAAATCCTGGCAAACCCAAATTGATTTTACCAAAAACGAAACTCTTGTCATTGATTATGAGCATAAACCCTTTATCCGAGACACGTCAGGCCTTAAACCCCTGTGGAAAAAAGAGCTGAAAAACCATATCATCAATTTGAAAATAGACAAGACGTCGGATGAAGAAATTTCCGAAACCTTGGAAAAAATTTACACCAACCGATTGTCCCACCTGTCCCAGACACAACCCCGGGATGTCTTCCAGATTTTTATGAATGCCGTCACCATGTCCTTTGATCCCCATTCCCAATATTTTGCCCCGCGCCTGTCCGAGGATTTTGATATTCAAATGAAACTGAGTTTAGAGGGTATTGGGGCGGTGCTGCAAAACGAATATGAATACACAAAGGTGGTCCGGCTTATTCCCAAAGGTCCGGCAGACAAATCCCAAAAACTTGCACCCGGGGACAAAATCATCGGCGTGGGCCAAGGTCGTGATGGAGAGATCAAGGACACCATTGGGCAGCGCATTGATGATGTGGTCAACCAAATTCGGGGGCCCAAGGATACCTTTGTGCGGTTAAAAATTATTCCTGCAAGAAAATCCAGTGTAACCGCCACCATCAGCATCAAACGCGACAAGGTAAAACTTGAGGAACAGTCCGCCCAGAAAAAGGTGGTGAATTTAACCTCAAACGGCCGGACCTATAAATTGGGCATCATTGAAATTCCCAATTTTTACATCGATTTTGATGCCTATCACAGAGGTGACCCGGATTACAAAAGCACGACGGCAGACGTGACAAAACTACTCAAGCAGTTAAAAAAAGAGAAAATTGACGGATTGATTGTTGATTTAAGGGACAATGGGGGTGGGTCACTCAAAGAAGCCAATGATCTGACAGGACTGTTCCTTAAATATGGCCCCACGGTACAGGTCAAAACAAAATTCAGGGTATCGCGCATATATGATGAAGATCCCAAAATTGTCTACACCGGGCCTCTTATGGTGCTCATCAACAGAATGAGCGCATCGGCCAGTGAAATTTTTGCAGGTGCCATCAAAGATTATCACCGGGGTCTTATTGTGGGCACCCAGAGTTTTGGCAAAGGCACGGTTCAGGAGCTCAAGCCCTTGGGGGATGGACGACTGAAGATGACCTCGGCTAAATTTTACCGGGTCTCTGGTCAAAGCACCCAACACAAAGGCGTTGAACCTGACATCTGGTTTCCCCAGATCTACAGGACCAAAGATACCGGTGAAAGCGCCCTTGACGGTGCCCTGCTCTGGGACCACATTGATGCCACCCGTTATTCAGCATATATATCTTTGCAGCCCATGATCAAACCGTTAGACGATGCCTATAAAAAAAGGGCTGACAAGTCTTTTGGCATTAAATATCTCACCCAGCGCATTCAATTGGCAGAATCATTGAGTGAACAAAAAAAACTCTCCCTGAATCTGGCGGAACGCCTCAAAACAGATACCGTTTTTAACCAAAAAGAGCTGGCCCTGGAAAACAATTACCGGAAACAGAAAGGGGAAAACCCTCTGACAACCCTGGATGACATTGACCCGGAAAAAGAAGAAATCAAAACAATCCTGACAGACCAGGCCAAATACATTGCTGCTGATTTTATTACGTTAAGCCATAAAACCGGATATAACTGGCAGTAGCATTCAGTTTTATCCCTAGGGCAATCTATATGGATAGAATCCAGTCAATTATTTTTTTGCCCAAACAAATATGAATGCATGGCCATGAACAAAAAACGCATACTACGCATTGCTTTTATTTTTGCGGCAACCGTGGCCGCATACGCAGTAGCTCTGTGCCTTGCCATTACCCCACTGATCAACTCTGAGAAGGTCAAAGCGCATCTGACCCGGGGTCTTCAAGACAAAACCGGTATTGAGGTTCGATTCAATCAGTTAGGATTTATCCTCACCCCCCTGCCAGCTCTGAGCATCACAGGTATATCGGCACAAATTGACCCAAGAAACCAACTTACAATCGACAAAGCGCTGGTGGAACTGAACCCCGCCCAGTTGCTCAAATTCAAGACGGCCGTTAGGCGCATTACCCTTCACTCCCCTGAACTAATGCTGAAAAAGGCGGTTGCCGAAAATAATAAATCCATAATGCCACCAGATTTTGCCGCAGCAGTACAAAACGGATTTGACAGATTGCTTGATCTACCCTTCGCAGATACGGATCACCTGGATATAATTGTTACCAATGCCCGGTCAAATTATTTTAACACCATGGACTGCTGGGTTCGCATGACAGGCCGAACACGCGCTGTGAATATCAAAGCGCAGATATCAGGGATTGGGCTGGAAATACATGATATTCCAAAACTTGACTCGGCACTCAAAGACCGAATAACTGGTCTTGATATCTCACACCTGTCAGTGGACTGCCGTCATGATGAAAACACCTTTCTTGCAGGCAATCTTAAAATCACATCCCTTCAGGTCAATCTTGACGCACCCAAGGACCACTGCATTGACGCAAGGGAATTTGACCTTAAATTTGACCTGTCAAAAGACAGGGCGACCGCACACCTATCGCCTTTGGAACTTGTTTATCCCAAAGGGCGTGTTGGAATAGATTTATCGCTTTTCCCCCGACAAGAAATATCAAGCATTGAGTTTACCGGGGAACAGATAAATATCGGCCAGGCAAGACAGGTGTGTCTGCCACTTTTAAATGGACTTGAAACATCTCAAATCCTGTTTGACATACTCAGGGCAGGAACCGCCCAAAAGATTACAGTCGGGTTTAAAAGCAATGACATAAATCATCTGTTCGACGCAGAAAACCTTTTTATAAAAGGCTGTGCAGAATCTACCACAGTTAAAATCCCCGATGTTCCTGTCATTGTTGAGAATGCTTCGGGTTGTGCAGAGATGAAAAACGGGGTATTGAGCATTCACCCTGAAGGTGGCCATGTGGGAAAAACAGTTATCACAGGTGGTGACCTTGATATTAATCTAATTCATGAACATACAGTCCCATTCTCAGGTAAATTCCCCCTGAAAGTCGATTTAGAAGATCTTCCGGCAATCCTGATCTCCCTGTTACCGGATACGGAACTTGCCCTGGAAATGTCAAAAATATCCAACCTGACCGGTCGAACGGATGCGATTCTTGAGCTGAATAACACCCAATCTCCCAAAGATATGGATGTCAAGGTCACAGCAACAAACATCCAGGCAAGCGGAAACTACCAACGCATGTCCCTGCCCATCCATATCGACGGTGGCTCTTTTCTTTTGGACAAACGTAAAGTTGTGCTGAAAAATATGTCAGGTGCCATAGGAAACAGCAGGGTATCAAACCTTAATGCCGGTATCGATACCAGGGATTCCGTTCCCCTGCATATAAAAAATATGGCCGCAAATATTATTCTGGAACAGGCAGCCTTCCTGGTTGATCTTTTCCCCGGCGCCAGGGAAAGGCTTGGCCCGGTTAAAAACTTTTCAGGAATCATGGTTATTAAAGACCTCAGGCTTGAAGGTCCCATGTTTTCGCCAAACCTGTGGCAGGTTCACATGACAGGTCAGGTAAACAAAGGGGCTGTTGTATTTCAAAACAAGACCAAAGGGATATCCAATCTACTCTGCACATTCAACGCAACCCCTTCATCAATAAATCTGTCTGAAATTGCCTGTACCATTAAACAAACTGCCTGGCTTGAAAAAAACATTTCCCCGAAATATACCCAAAGTATTGTCCTGCCCCTGACATTGACCCGGGGAGAGTTTGTGAAACAAACAGACACCTGTTTGTTTCAGGGACAGGTGCTCACGATATCAGGTACAAAGGTATCCTTCATGGCAGACGGTCCTGCCATGGACAAAATGATACCTTCAAAAGTGCAGATAGTCGATGGGGAACGAACCCATGCTGATGTGACTTTTTACAAAAAACCAGATATGCCGAAAATAAATTTTTCCGGGAAACTGGATAAAGCAACCCTGGAAAACATGCTTTATCCGGATTCATATCTTTACCGGAAACTTCGAGAGGTGACTGGCGAGAAGGCGTTAACTGTTTCAACGGATAAAAAAACAAACGACATCACCATAACTGCCGACGCGATCAATCTTGATCCCCTTTTGTCCCCGCAGAAAACATCTGCCCCCACCCGTCCCCTGCTAAAACAGAAACAGATTTTTCTCAATATCAACACACTAGGCTATGCCCAGCATGTATACCAAAAAGTTCAGGCCCAAATAACAGTTGATCACCCGGTCACTGATATAAATATTACCCATGCACTTTTTTGCAATCTTGACTTTTCAGGCCGAATAACCCTTAATCATGATAAGAAGAAGCCAGGGGTTTTAACCCACATTTTATTCAATACGGATCAGGCAAAAGAGGTGTCGCTTTCAATCGGTTGCCTGACAGGCAGTCAAAGTGTTATTGAAGGCAGGTATACACTAGGGGGGGAACTTTCCGGCGCTGCCCAGACCCTGTCCCAGGTAACGTCGAAACAAAACGGTCTTCTTAATTTCAAAGCCCAGTCCGGCCGTATATTTAAAGCCACGCTGCTTTCCAGGCTTTTATCAGTACTCAATATTTTAGGAGAGACCGACCTTCAACAGCAGGGATTTGGATTTAAGACATTTACGGCCAATGCAGAGGTAAAAGAGAGTGTGGTGCATATAAAAAAGTCCTTTATTGACGCAGACAATATGGCCATCATAGCCGAAGGATGGGCAGATCCGCTCAATGATGCCCTGGATATCACCTTTTTGGTGGCACCGTTTAAAACCATTGATACCATCATTAAATATATTCCGGTTGTAAATACGATTCTCAAAGGCCGTCTCGTCTCTTTTCCAGCCAGGGCCTATGGAAAACTATCAGATCCCACTGTGATTCCCCTCCATCCCTCTGCCGTGGGAAAGGGATTGCTCAATCTGCTGGGGGATCTGGTCACAACACCTGGGCGCCTGATTGAAGGGATGAAAGAAAATGAGAAATAATCCTGACATGTTTTCACAAAAATTTAACTTGCCCTATTCCGCTTTAACCATGGGTGGAAGGGTCAAAATGGACTGGCTGTTAAATATATTCCAGGATGCAGCCTCAGCCCAATGTCACGCCCAGGGGATTTCCGGGTATGACATGGCCAAAAAGGATCTTAAGTGGGTGGTGGCCCAATACCGGATACAAATTCACAAATCCATTGACTGGATGACGCCCCTGGTCGTTCAGACATGGCGGGGACCCTGGAAAAACCTCTACGAAATCAGAGAGTTCAGACTGGTGGTAGAACAGAAACACACGCGGGAAAAGCCAACACCCCTGGTAACCGCCTCAAGTATCTGGGTATTAATAAAGGCCGCAAACAACAAGCCGGTGAGGCTGGCCCCGAATATGCCGGCGTCTTTAATGACGTGCCCTGTGCAAGAACCTGCCAAACGAATCAAACCGAGTGCAGATCTTACCCATGTTGACCATGAATGCAGCTTTCCCGTTCACTTCCTTGATCTGGATCTTAACGAGCATGTGAATAACCCAGTGTATGTCAGATGGGCAGTGGAATCCTTACCAGACCCGCTAAATTTTGAATATACCCCGATGACCTGTGACGTAATTTATCAAAAAGAGGCCCTGCCCGGAGACACCGTGCAAAGCCGGATGTCAATTCACTTTGAAAATGACCTGCTGTTCACAGACCATGCTATTGTCCGGCACGCGTCAAAGGAAAATCTGGCCCGCCTGATGATCTCCTGGAAAAAAACAGCTCCCCAAAGCCTGTGTTATAAGGCAATCACGGGAAGACCTGATCTATCAACACCCAGGCGCACTCCTAACAAAACAGGATAGTAAGTTAACAACTTATTGGGACTTTTACATAAAAATTGACTGTTGAAAAAGCATACCGGAAGGCCTTGGGGTATCTGTCAAAAAGCCCGAAAACCATCCGCAGGATGAAAGAATATCTAACTGATAAAGGATATAACGCCAACATTATCGAGCAGGTTATTGTGCAGTTATCAAATTTTAATTACCTGGATGACAGAGCCTTTGCACGCCAGTTCATTGAAAGCCGAATCCGTTACAAACCCAAATCTATATTTGCCCTTGGATTTGAACTACGCAAAAAAGGCATTGACCCGGCACTTGCCAAAGAACTGTTGGCTGCATACAAAGACGAGGATCTGGCATTGAAAGCCATTGAGAATAGAAAGCAGTCCTGGGAGCGACTGAATGAAACTGAATGCAGAAAAAAGATGATGAACTATTTGCGTTACAGAGGCTTTGATTACAGCGTGTGTCAGGCTGTATGGCAGATATTTAAAAAAGAAACTTAAAGAAGTACTACCCATAGCTAAATATTTTTTTTCTCAATTTAACACTTTATTTACACAATTATTGTTAAATAAAGTTCACAATATTGGAAGAAATTTATATTTTTTGAATAAAAACAAGTTTGGAATTTCCTGATTTATTCGCGATTATCGCCGCTTAGGACTTAATACATAGGATGGGGCTACATACACCAATTATGGCACAGATATTGCATATTATTGCCTGGAGACAGAATAAGCAAAGGGGATTTTTAACACAAAAGATTAAGGATTTAGGCATGGTTGGGAGAAAAAGAACCATCGATCGTCGAAAAAACAAACGATACAAAGCGGCGGAAGGTGCCTATGCAGCCATCAGCCCTAATTCGAACAAGATTGGTCAAATCATCGACATCAGTATGGGCGGACTGTGTTTCAAATATATAAACCCTGAAAACAAATCAAAAGAACCTGTAAATCTCCCCATTCGCTTATTTTTTTTAGTGTTTTGTTAATTTTTACACACAATATATTGTGTTATAATACTCTTGCTCAGAAAAATTATGTCATATTTGGAATGCAAAATCATAATTTTTATATGCAAAAAACAAACCATATAAGAATTAAAAACTAAAATTATTCAGGATTGTCTTTTTTTAGGCAAATAATGACTCCCCATGATTATAAATTGGCTTTTCTGATTTCAAAATAAGCGAATGGGGAGGTAAATAGAAACCAAGAGTCTATTTTCTTAAGCAGTATGGGATATTATGTCGGCGATCTTCCCTTTCAGACCGTTGCCGACTATGAAATAACGGATGCACCGTCATTCAGTTCAATGAAAGTCAGAAAGCGCCATGTCAAATTTACTGATCTTACATTTAAACAGCTTTTTGATCTGGACTATTATCTAAAAAACAACGTATCAGAACCGATAAAACCGCTTCAAAGTCAAAAAAAATCCTGAATCGCCATTTATCGGCACCATGACAGCAGACTGATATCTATCTGAATATCAGTTAATAATATCTGTATTTATCCGTATCTCAGCGTTCTCTTTCCGGGCCGCCAGCCATTGAGAATAATAATCCTGTTGTTTTCGGGTTTCAAGTTGCAGTTTAACTTTGTCAAGATTATCGGCAATGGACGCTGCATCAGGTGCCTGTTTTTCCTTCAGGCCGATAAGGTAGAATTTTCCGGAAACTTCAAGAACTTGTTTATAGACAGAATTTTTTTCATCAAGGGTAAAAGCGGCTTGTGCAATGACCTCTGACCCCGTAATACCTGGAACAGCTTCGTTGCGGGTGAACATCTTACTGAATTCAACCTTAAGGTGGTTGTCACGGGCAAGTTTTACAAGACTTTCAGCACCATTGCCTGCTTTTTCAAGCATTAACTCAGCCGCTTTCTTCGCGGCCTGTTTTTGCAGGCCAGTCGTTAATGTAACAGCAATTTCATTTTTAACATCTTCGTATGCAAGCAGCATTGGGTCTATCTTCTCGAGCACATGCATCAGGTAATAATTATTTCCGATTTTTTTTACTTCACTGATCTCATTATCAACCAGGGAAAAGGCTGTGTTAGCGAACTCACCGGGATCTGAAATGCCCAGACCCTTAAGCTCCGCTCCCAAGGCAGTAAAAGCCGGCGTGTTTACAGACGGTTTCGCTGCAACCAAGGCAACCTGTTCAAAGGAATCACCGTCAAGCACCGCATCATAAGCATCCTCAGCCTTATTATATGCCAAATCCTGAAGCCGGCTTGAAGCCAGTTCCTTTTGAATCTGTACTTTAGCGATTTCAAAAGGCATCACGGTTTCAGGCGTTCTATCCGTCACCTTAATAATATGCCACCCGAAACGGGTCCTGACAGGCTGTGAGATATCGCCTGATTTCATGGAAAATGCAGCATCAGCAAAGGGTTTAACCATACTCGTTTTGTCGAACCGGCCCAGGTACCCACCGCCGGCCGCAGACGGTCCCTGGGAATAGGTTTTGGCAAGCGCTGAAAAATCTTCTGCGTTGACGGCTTTCTTATAAATGTTTAAAGCCTCTTCTTTGGCCTTGGCCACAACCTGCTCATCCGCGCTTTCATCCACTCTTATAAGGATATGACTGGCTTCAACCTGTTCCGGCGTGGTAAAACGTGGAGCGTTCTGATCATAAAAATCCCGAATCGAAGTCTCATCAATCTTAACCTGGTCCTCAAAATCCTCCGGCGCAAATACGAGGAATGCCACTTTGCGTTTGGGCTCAGACATATACAGCTCATGATGATCGTCATACTGGGCACGAATCTGATCTTCATCGGCAAAGACATCAGAAAATGTTTCCGGGTCAATCAGAACAGAGACAATACCGGCTTTTGTGTTGTTAAATGAATACCACGCTTGGGCCTCTTGATTTCCTACGGTTATACCATTGATAACCATGCGCTGGAGCTTGGTATTCCTGATGGTGTTGCGCTGCATCGCTTCAAAGGTTTCAGGTGTCATGGCGTTCTGTCCAAGCACCCGCTTGTACAAATCCATATTAAAGACACCGTCTT
Source organism: Desulfobacter hydrogenophilus (assembly GCF_004319545.1). NCBI lineage: Bacteria > Pseudomonadati > Thermodesulfobacteriota > Desulfobacteria > Desulfobacterales > Desulfobacteraceae > Desulfobacter > Desulfobacter hydrogenophilus. Next base: position 5,019,351 of record NZ_CP036313.1, read on the forward strand.
TCTGGAATGCCTTGGCTGACAGCAGATCTTGTTTAAGCTCCTCGTCTGAAACAACAATTTTTAATTTTTGGGCCTCAATTTCCAGAATTTTTTGATCAATCAGACTGTTCACTGCATACTGCTTAACATTCATCGACTTTATCAATTCGTCATCTAAGGAGGTCCCGAACTGCTGCTGAAGGCGTTGAATCATGCGCTGATAGGCATCTCGGTATTCCGCAAATGTGATGGCCTGGTCATTCACCGTGGCTACCTGATTGTGCTTGCCAGCGTTCATACTGCCAACGCCTAAAAATACAAATACAATAACAATGATGCCCAAAAAAAACTTTATGATCCAATTCCCCGTATTTTCCCGAAGGTAACGCAGCATTCGTGTATAACTCCTTGACCGTGTTTTTGTTAACTTAATATAGTGGCTATGGGATGGCCTTAATCTATTCGTGATTTTCTATAAAAAAGTATGTGTAACATACACAAATATTTCAATTTTTGTTGTGGGCTGAACCACGGTAAAAAACCGGATCAGGCCGTGGCTGTTTTATATGAAAAAATAAAATAATATCGCTTCACACCGCCTTGTGTCAATAACTATTCTAAACCTGCAATTTTAATCCATTTTGAAAAAAATATTTTTTTTTATGTTGACACGTCATGCTGTTTCTATTATACATCTACCCACTCTTTTGTGGGGCTGTAGCTCAGCTGGGAGAGCGCATGGCTGGCAGCCATGAGGTCAGGGGTTCGATCCCCCTCAGCTCCACCAATAGAAAAACAAGCCGCTGTTTGACAGTGGCTTTTTTTATTTATCCATTCTCCAATCTTTATTTCTTTACTTTTTTTTGATAGTTAGCGGCCCTATTGTAATGGGTCATCACACTGGTATTATTCATGATCGATATAGATCAGTTGGACAGCAAAACGGGCTGCCTTAAAAAAGGCAACCCGTTTTAAAAAGGAGGGAGATTTTTCGCCGGTTATAATTTATCAATAACGGTTTACACCGCATTCGCCGCAACAGCAAATCATCCAGCGCTGAGTAGTAAATTAACACCTGAACATAACCTGAACATGACACCAACATTATCAAACGGCAATTTTTCAGGTTCAAAAAGCCAAAACCATCATCATCAATCGAATTTGAGGCCAAGCGCCTTCAGGTCGCTGTCGATCTCACGACGGTTAAACACCTTGCCGGGCCGCCATTTCCCGTCGTTTTCAAGTGTGGGGATCACCCAATCATCACCGCCGTTAACTTCTATCACCTGCTGCACCACGTCATCGGGTGCTGATTCGATGTCAACATACTTAAAATCAATGTGCTTTTCTTCCAGATAGGATACGGTCTGTGTGCAATGGGGACACCATGCGGCCCCGTAAACGGTTAACATAAAAATTCTCCTCTAAATAGCTGAAACGGTACACACCGATTCATAGCGTGCACCGTATTCAAAATAATATTTGCTGTTAAATTTCTCTATTTTTCAAACCGGACCACAAATATCTGGGAGTTCCCCCGTCTAAAAAGCATGTGGGCGGTCTGTCCTTTCTCTATTTTACCCATTGTTCGGGTATAGTCACTTAAGCGGGTAATTTTTTTATGATTTATTTCCACCAGCAGATCCCCTGTTCTCACGCCGGACATTGCTGCCTGGGAGCCCGGATCAATCTGGGTCACCACAAGTCCTTTGATGGATGAGGGGTAGCCAAGCTGCCCGGCTAAATCCTCATTCAAAGATTTAAACATAAAGCCCAAGTCGTCAAAACTATTGAGTTCTTCTCCGAACTGAGAATCTTCTGAGTTATCCGGGCGTTCACCAAGTTTAACCGTAAACGTTTTATTTTTTCCTTGGCGAATCACCCCAATATCTACCTTGGAACCCACCCTTAAGTTGGCAATGGTCAAGGTCAGGTCCCTGGATGAGCTTATTTTCACACCCTCAACACTGACAATCACATCACCCTGGCGGATGCCGGCCTCGTATGCAGGATTATCCTCATATGCTTTTGCCACGTAAACACCTTCATCCGGATCCAGCGTATAGTATTCACTCATCTCCTTGCTTACATCCTGGATGGACACACCTAACCATCCTCTGGATACACGCTTGGAATCCTTAAGCTGATCGATAACACTGGTGGCCAGATCCGAAGGGATGGCAAAACCAATGCCCTGACCGGACTTAATAATAGCGGTATTGATGCCGACCACTTCACCGTCCATATTAAGCAAGGGGCCGCCGGAGTTACCCGGGTTAATGGACGCATCGGTCTGGATAAAATCATCATAGGGGCCCGAGCCGATGATCCTGCCCTTGGCAGAAACGATACCGGCGGTCACTGTCTGCTCAAGACCAAAGGGAGAGCCAATGGCCACGACCCAGGAACCAACCTGGGCATTCTTGGAGGAGCCGAATTTCAACGGTTTAAGATCTTTGGCATCAATCTTTATCAATGCAAGGTCTGTTACGGAATCTGCCCCGATGATCCGGGCATCATATTCCTTGTCATTATGAAGGATAACCTTAATCTGGTCCGCATCTTTAATCACATGGTTATTGGTTACAATGTATCCAGTTTTATCAATGATAAATCCTGATCCAAGGCTGCTTTCGGTACGATTTCTCGGCATCTGCCTAAAGGGACTGAAAAAGTCCTCTATCCCCGGCTGGTTGCCGAACGGGGATCCAAAAAAATGCCGAAAAACCCGGCCACCGCCCTTGATTGTCTTCACGGTCTGGATATTGACCACACCAGACTTTGCCTGTTGCGCCAGTTCTGAAAAATTTGCCGGCACCATCCGGCTCCATGCACCAGACAGCGCAGGAAAGGCCAAAAGGCCAAAAAGCATCAGACATATAGTGAAAATTGTAATTTTTTTATCCACCGATCTCATTTTTTTACCTCCTTTAAAAACTATATTAATATATTTCAAACGCATACGTTGTGAACATGGACAAAATATAAAACACAAAGATAATTTTTAAATGATCTGAAAATTACGATGCGGTAATACTACGATAAAAACACTGCCCCCATCTTCACCGGGTTGCACTGAGATTGTGCCTGCATGCTGCTCTATAATGGTTTTGGCAAGACTTAAACCAAGCCCTGTACCCGGCGTTGTCCGGGAAGATTCTTCCCGGAAAAACCGCTCAAAAATCTTTTGACAGTTTTGTGGATCAATGCCGGGCCCGGAATCTTTAACCTGAATTTCCACCAGTTCTTTGCCGCAAGCCCGCAACGTTAAATGGACAAGGCCTTTTTCAGGGGTATATTTGATGGCATTGTCAATCAGATTGGCAAAGGCACGCTGGAGCATGCCGGCATCCCCCTGTACCCACAACGCCTTGTCCACCTGCTGGGTAAAGGTAATCTGCTTATCTTCGGCCAGGGGCACAAACAGATCCCAGGCGTCAATGATCATGGCACTTAAATCCACAGGTGCGCACTCAAATTCAGCCTCCCCGGCCTCGGCCCGGGAGATGACCAGCATAGTGTTGATCATATCCAGCAAATGATCGGATTCCTCAATGGTGTTAGCCGCCATGGTCCGATAGGATTCGATATCCCCTGGGCTTTCCTGGATCAAGGCCAGTTCCGCAAATCCCCGGATACGGGTCAACGGACTTTTAAGATCATGGGCAATATTATCAGACATCTCCCGCATACTTTTCACCAGGGCTGAAATCCGATCCAGCATCCGGTTAAATGTCACAGCCAAAAGATCAAGCTCATCACGGCTGCCGGATTCCGGAACTCGTTCGTTCAGATTGGATCCGGTTATAGTGCTCGCTGTAGCCCTGATGGCCGCAACACCGTAAAGGGCCTCACGGGATAAAAACATGCCTGAAACAGCTGAAAATAAAATCACAAAACCCATGGAAATGGAAAATATTTTCTTAAAGCCCAACAAAAACCGGGAATACGCATTCATGGCAAGGCCGGTATGCAAAATAACATTGGAGGCCACAAAGGTATACATCATTCTGGCGGTCTGTTTCTGGCCTGCAATGTGAACCGTATTAAAGACAGTGACCCGGGACTTCATAAGTCGGTCCATCATTCCCTTGTTTATACGGACATCTTTCCAATAGGACATAGATGATGAGGCAAAAACCTCACCTGTGGGATAAAGCAGTCTGAAAAAAATCTGCTTTTCCCCGGCAGCCTGGGCCTCAATGACGGCCAGATTCTGGGCGCCCACAATCCCCCCCCGGCTGATGACCGTGCGAAAATATCCTGCCTTGTCCATAAGTTCCTGATCCACCTGATTCATAATCGTCTGGGTAGCAAGGAAATAAAACAGGCCGAAAGCCACACAGGATGAGATGGAAAAAATACCTGCATACCATACGGTCAGCCGAAAGGCGATACTCCTGAAAAAAACGGTACGGAAAAACTCAGGCATCGTCTGCCTTTAATACATAACCTGCGCCCCGGACCGTGTGAATAAGCTTACTTGAATAGCCCTTGTCAATCTTATCACGCAACCGGCAGATACGGGCTTCCACCACATTGGTCATGGGGTCGAAATTATAATTCCAGACATGTTCCATGATCATGGTCTTTGAAACCACTCGTTCCCGGTTGCGGAGCAGATATTCCAACAGGGAAAATTCCAGGGGCTGCAACTCAATAAAATCATCGCCTCTTTTGACCTGACGTTTAACGATATCCACACTTAAATCCGCATAGGACAGGGACACAGGCTCAATGCTGTTCCCGGCCCGCCGGATAAGGGCCTGGACCCGGGCCAGCAGTTCTGAAAAAGAAAAGGGTTTGGTCAGGTAGTCATCCGCTCCGGCCTCAAGGCCTTTGACCCTGTCCCCCACTCTGCCCCGGGCGCTAAGTACAATAATTGGGGTATTTTTACCACTGGCCCGCAATTTTTCTATCAGGGCAAATCCATCCATGCCCGGCAGCATGATGTCAATGATCAGGGTATCAAAGTCCGCACCTAAAGCCATATCAAGGCCGTCCGGGCCTGTACCAGCCACATCCACGGCAAACCCAGATGACTTTAACCCCTTTTCAACGAACTTGGCTATTTTTTCATCATCTTCAACCAAAAGAAGTCTCATGATATTGTCATCCTATTCTCCAATAATCTTTACCAGAACCCGTTTTTTTCTGCGACCGTCAAACTCACCGTAAAAAATCTGCTCCCAGGTGCCGAAATCAAGCTGTCCGTCGGTAACGGCCACCACCACTTCCCGGCCCATGATCTGGCGTTTCATATGCGCATCAGCATTGTCTTCACCCACATTATGCCGATACTGTTCCACTGGTGCGTGGGGTGCAAGTTTCTCAAGCCAGACATCATAATCATGGTGAAGCCCTGACTCATCATCATTTATAAATACGGAGGCGGTAATATGCATGGCATTGCACAAAAGCAGTCCGTTTTTAATACCGCTTTGGGCAAGGCAGGCTTCAATGTCAGGGGTAATATTAATAAATGCCCTGCGGCCGGGCACCTCAAACCAGAGCTCTTTTCTGTAATGCTTCATGAATTTATCCTTGGTACGTTAGTTTATTGTGTTCGTTTGAAAGATGGGTTAAAATCCATAATAGACAGCCTGTCAATGGAAATATTATTATACCCAGTTGAAATTAATCAATACCAGGGCTATTTTTTCACTGCTTTTTGATAACATGATTTTGTTGAGTTACTCAGAAACGTAAAAAATACGTTCTCCGATTTCCCTTGCCCCTTATCGCAGTTATTGGTAGGAAAAATTCATGTCGATAAAACAAAATATTATCAAGCTGGCCGCAAAAGCCACCGGTATCACTGAAAAGGATCTTGCAACTTTTTTCACCGAAGGCCGAGAGCAGGTGTACCTGCCCAATGAATGGATATTCCACGAATCAACGCCCCGAAGATGGGCCGGTATTATTCTTGAGGGGGGCGTTGAACTGGTGCGTGGACTGCATGGATCGTCACGCAAAGTTGGGTCCATGCTTGCAGGGTCCATGATCAGCGAAAGTGCTTTTCTGGGGGATGATTCACACGTCAATGGTGCGTTTACCCGAAACGGTGTGAAAATCTGGCAGGTATCACAGAAAACGATTGATGTATTTAGAGAAACTGAGCCTGATTTTTTTTACAGGATCGTTTCCCGGATTGCCGTCAGCATTAATCGACGAATGCGCATACTTAACGATAAAATTTTTGAAAACAAGAAAAGCGATGATGTAGTCACAAGCGGATTTCGCCTGGAACATGACTCCCTGGGAACACGTGACATTTCCAATGATGTATATTACGGCGTTCAGACCCAACGTGCCATGGAAAACTTTGCCATATCCGGCGTGCATATCAATAATTTTGAACACATGATCGAAGCGCTGGCCATGGTCAAAAAGGCTGCGGCCATGGCCAATCATGAATTGGGCAGGATTGACCAGGCCAAGATGGAAGCCATAGCCCAGGCCTGTGATGAAATTCTGTACGGCAAACTGCACGACCAGTTCACCGTTGACATGTTTCAGGGCGGTGCCGGAACCTCAACCAATATGAACGCCAACGAGGTAATTGCCAATCGCGGTCTGGAAGTCATGGGTTATAATAAAGGTGAGTATCAATATCTGCACCCCAATGATCATGTTAACTGCTCCCAATCCACCAATGACACCTATCCCACGGCAATAAAACTGGCAGTACTACTCTCTAAAAAAAATCTGGTGCGGGCAATGGAAGAACTGCGCAATTGCCTGGAAAGAAAAGCTGAAGAATTTAAAGACGTGCTGAAGATGGGACGCACCGAAAATCAGGACGCCGTCCCCATGACCCTGGGTCAGGAATTCAGCGCTTATGCGGTCATGATTGACAGCGCCATCAATTCCATCATCCAGGCAGCCGAAGCCTTTCGGGATGTGAATATGGGGGCAACAGCCATTGGTACCGGCATAAACAGTCCGCCAGGGTATGCCTCCCTGGTAGTAAAAAAGCTTACCCAAGTGAGTGGCTTTCAGTTGCGACGGGCCAAGAACCTGGTAGAGGCTACCCAGAATGCCGGTATTTTTGTCCACATGTCCGCCAATCTCAAACTTGCGGCCGTACAGATTTCAAAAATATGTAATGATCTTCGCTGGCTGTCTTCCGGCCCCCGCTGCGGTCTAAATGAAATTAATCTGCCCCCCATGCAGCCTGGCTCTTCCATTATGCCGGGCAAGGTGAATCCGGTTATCCCGGAATTGATGAACCAAATCTGTTATCAGGTCATGGGATACGATACGGTTGTATCCATGGCAGCAGAATCCAGTGAATTAGAGCTGTGTATGGGGGAGCCTATCATTGCGTTTGATCTGCTGCACGGCATGATGATCCTTAAAAATGGCTGCATCACACTGGTTGCACGTTGCATTAGCGGCATTGAAGCGAACCGGGATATGTGCCAAAGATATGTGCAGACCAGCATCGGACTGGTAACCGCATTGGTTCCGGTAATTGGTTATGAACAGTCCGCGTCCATTGCTAAGGAAGCGCTCAAAACGGGGGAAAGTGTATATAATCTGGTTCTGGAAAAAGGAGTGCTTACCAGAGCACAACTGGATGAAATGCTGCGCCCGGAAAATATGACCGACCCCAGGGAAATTTAAACGCCTGCAGCATAAATATTTGATAGCACCGGATAAAAGCCATCTTTTCACTCTTGACCAAAATAAGTCGAGACTTATATTGTATATAGCGACATAGAAGTCGTTTGATAAAATAAAGTGATTTTTGAATTTATATATTATGAGGTGATAAAATGACCTAAAATATAATTCGGGATTATGTGGAAAGCGATCAGAAAAAAGTTGAAGGGCATACGGTAGCCTCAAGATATACTTACCAATGAAGTTTTCATAAAACGGGGGTATAGAAATGAGCGTAAAAATTTCAAATTCAAAATTTGTATATAATGGTAAAGGTTATTTTCGTGGAGGTAGCGAAGATGTTAACTTTCTTTCTTTTGGAAAGAAGAAAACACCAATCAACAGACCTAACTATTTGAATGTTGCAGGAACTGTAAGGCCCCAAAATATTGAAAAAGTTAAAATCAAAATTACGGGACCTTATGACATACAATGGGAGAAATACTCTGATACTGAGGTGAATGTAGGGATAAAGTACCTGACTCTTGCTGGTGGAACATTTGGCTTTAGCCGTGAAGCAGCAAAAAAAGCTGATCTTAAATTAATGAAGATAACTATTGGAGAAAACCAACTCGAAAAGCTTCTCAATGAATATGCAAACAAAGCACGACGATCAATAGAAGAAGAAGGGAATGATGGACGAATTGCTAGCTCCGTATGGGTAGTAATGGAGGCGCAATTAGCCGAAATTATTTCTAACAGTAACTCGGTATCTGCCAGTGTACCTATCGCTAGTTCTGGATTTTCTATAGAGCTTGGGACGTCGGGATCTTCAACAACCAAATCTAAAATTAATGTTCCTGAAGGTACATCCTTTGCTTACATGCTACATAAGGTCAAGAAGTGGCGAAAAGAGAAAGGTGAGAAGTATGTCAAGGAGTTGGAAGACGACATGCAGGGGCTAAATTAACCTTGTACTCAATGATCAAGTTTTTTATAATATTTTGATATCATTAAACTTGATCATTGAGTTGTATCTTATTCAAACAGAACGGTGCTCAAACAAAAACAAGGGGGTAGGGGTTATTTCCGGACACTTCCCCTTTATTCTTTTAAGCGCCTCCCCCACACACAGGTGCAAACAACTTAATTACAGGTCGAATAGGCTTGTGCTGATATAACGTTCTCCCGTATCACATACTATAAAAACAATATTTTTTCCCGGATGCTTCAAACCTGTCTGAAAGGCCGCATGAAAGTTAGCACCAGATGAGATGCCGCAAAGAATTGCAGATGATTTGGCAAGGGCTCTGGCACCATTCACGGCATCTTCTCCTTTGACCGGAAAAACTTGGTCGACCAGTTCACGATTCAGGTTAGCCGGGACAAAACCTGCACCAATCCCCTGGATAACATGGGGACCGGCTTTCCCGCCGGAGAGTACAGGCGAATCAGCCGGTTCCACGGCAATGGACATAAAATCCGGATGTTTGCCCTTAATATATTCAGTTACCCCGGTTATAGTGCCACCAGTACCGACACCTGCCACAAAAATATCAACCCGACCCTGTAGCGCCTCCCAAATCTCAGGACCGGTGGTGGCCCTATGGGTAGCCGGATTGGCGGGATTTGAAAACTGGTCAGGCATGAAGGCATTCTCGTGGGTTGCCACCATCTCGGTCGCTTTGTCCACGGCGCCCTGCATGCCAAGATGCCCCGGAGTCAAAACCAGTTGTGCCCCTAAATGATGCAAAAGTTTTTGGCGTTCCAGGCTCATGGTTTCCGGCATGGTCAAAACAATCTTCAGGCCCTTTATACGTGACACAAACGCCAGAGCAATTCCGGTATTCCCTGAGGTAGGTTCCACGATCAATGTATCCGGTCCGATCTGTCCGCTTTTCAAACCTGCCTCAATCATAGCAAGACCGATCCGGTCTTTGACGCTGCCCAATGGATTGAAATACTCCAGTTTAGCATAAAGATGTGCCCCACACTCCCGGGAAAAGGTTTCCAGATAAACCAAGGGAGTATTACCGCAAGTCTGGGTAATATCGTTAATTGTTTTCAAAGCCCGTCTCCTTTGTTTGTTTTTTTAATAATCAGTCGGGGTTCTTCAATAAAAATTTTGGTGTCTACCGGAATAGAGCGTGTGAGCCATACGTTTCCGCCCACAACAGACCGTGCACCGATAACGGTATCCCCCCCGAGAACGGTGGCCCCTGAGTAGATAATCACATCATCTTCGATAGTGGGGTGCCGCTTGGTCCAGCGCAGCTTTTCTCCCGCCCCCCTGGGCAGGGACAACGCACCGATGGTGACATTCTGGTAGATGCGCACATTTTCACCGATCACGGATGTTTCTCCGATGACGACACCCGTTCCGTGGTCAATGACAAAACGCTCGCCAATGGTTGCACCCGGGTGAATATCAATACCGGTCAGACTGTGGGCCAGTTCCGACATAATCCTGGGAAGCTGCGGAATATCAAGCTGATGAAGGATCTTGGCGATCCGGTGAACCGTGATGGCATACAGCCCCGGATAGGAAAAAATAATTTCATCGTGGCTTTTAGCGGCCGGATCTCCGTCATAGGCAGCCCTGACATCGGCAGCCAATTTTTTTCGCAGAATAGGAATCTGTTCGATCACTGTGAACGCAGCCTCATTCCCCCGGCGTTCACATTTCGAACAGACCCTGTCAAATCTTAAACAGTCATGGCGCAATACATGAATGATCTGCCTGGAAAGGATATCGTAGAGCCGTGTGATTTCACGGCCCATGTGGTAGGTCTGGTTGACACTATCCATTTTTTCATTTGAAAAATATCCGGGGAACAGAATATTTCTTAATTTTTCAATCATATCCCTGACCGAGGTGGAAAAATGGATGGGTTCATTACCAATGTGGGCAAAGCACTCAGGGTCATCCAAGGTATGTATAATTCGATCAATAACCCCGGGAAGGGCAGCTCGTTGCTCATCCCGGGCCTGAGAGCCCACATAGCGACACAGCTCTTCTTTTTTATTTAACATACTCATTTTTCTTAACACCCCTGCATATCATCAAACATTTCCAAAAATACATCACAACGTCGGCACACTTCCATTTTTTTCTCCCAGGAATCATAAATGTTGCCCCCGCATTGGGTACCGTTAACAAACCAGCACAAATCCCCGGATTGGAATTCATAGGCCGGACAACGGATCTTCTGCTCTTCCGGGCATTTCAAAAGGTCCCAGCACTTTTTTCTCTTGCCGGTCCGCTGCAGGGTACGGGAGAGCAAAAAATAGACCTGTCGCTCCACATAGCCGGGAATTTTACGCCACCCCTGCTCATAGCTGTGTATTGCTTTAACAGATACCCCTAAAAGCTGGGCCATCTCTTTCTGGGTACGGTCTAAACGAGATCTGAGTCTTTTAAATTCATTGCTGACCATCGGTTTTTTCCATAAAATAATTGAATATCTTCAGTATAATATACCACAATGTGGTAACTGTCAAATATTCAAAAAATAGTTCATTTTTAAAACTGATGATCCCGTAGAAGGTCCAATCGATGCTTAAATAAAAAGCTTCGCCTACAAGGCATGGCGTTTGGTCAGGTGCCATAACGCGGTAGGTGAAAGACTTTTTACACCGCCATCAAGACTGCATATTTACAATCGCCCGCCCCTTGCTGCCTCGTGTGAGCATTTTGCCAATCCGCTGGTCCAGCTCATCGAGCGTAATCTCTTCCACAACCGTTTCAATTTGGGTAACCTGCCATTCCCTTGAAAGCTTGTCCCAGGCCTTTTGCCGAACCGCCATGGGGCAATTCTGGGAATCAATCCCCACCAAAGTGACACCACGGAGGATAAAGGGAAACACATTGATGGGCAGATCCGGAGACGCAATGTTTCCGCAGGTGGTCACCACGCCGTTGGCATTCATGGATTTGATGGTCGTGGTCAAGAGATCACCACCCACAACATCAACGCTTCCGGCCCACCTTGCAGCAAGCATTGGTCGGCCACTGGTATCCACGGCATCCTCAATGGAGATGATACGCTGGGCACCAATGGATTTGAGGTAATCGGACTGATCTGTTGCGCCGTTAACGGCAACCACAGTATAGCCCTGTTTGGCCAGAATCGGCACGGCAATGCTGCCGACACCGCCGGTCGCCCCAGATACCAGAATGTCACCGTGCTCCGGCAGCACACCATGGTTAACCAGTTGCAGTATGGACAAGGCAGCTGTAAATCCGGCCGTGCCGTAGCACATGGCCTGCCGCAAACTCAGGCCATCGGGTAAGGGGACCACCCAGCCGGCAGGAACACGAATATACTGGCCAAACCCACCGGCCGTATTCATCCCAAGATCATAACTGGTGACAATGACCTCATCACCGACTTGAAAGGTGGAATCCGTACTTTTTTCCACCACGCCTGCGGCATCAATTCCGGGTGTATGGGGATATTTTCTGGTAACGCCCCTGTTTCCGCTGGCCGAAAGTGCATCTTTATAGTTCAGTGAAGAATAATACACTCTAACAAGCACATCCCCTTCAGGCAAATCTTTTATTTGCCGCTGAACGATTGCACGGCGATATTGTTTATTCCCTGCTTCCGAAACCACCATGGCCTTAAATGATTTTTCCATCGTCATAAATCTCCTTTAATAAAGACATCGCCCACGGCGACATTCTATGATATACACACATCATCAATATATGCGGTAAGAGCCCCCATGGCCTGATTCAAATTAGACTTGGACTTATCCGCAGTATACATGACACAGGCGCCTAACAATCCGGAAAACACAACCTCAACCACCCCATCAATATCCACGCTGTCCTTCAGCATTCCGGCCAACCGTTCCTGTTCAAAAAAACGCCTGAGCATGAATTTAAACCTGGCAAAACCGTCACTCACCTCGGCGGCCAGATGAGGGCACTGGTCACTAAGTTCCACGGTTAGATTGATAAAAATGCATCCGCCCGGAAAATTAGTGCTGTCAGCCAGGTAATGGTCTTTATAGTTCACCAGAATATGTTTAATTTTATCCACAGGCCGCTCAATGGTTTCCACACCGGCCAGATTCCGTTCCCGCCAAATTTTACGAGCCTGGCGAAGCACCTCTAAGAACAATTGCTCTTTATTTTTAAAATGGTTGTAAAGGCCTCCCTTGGATGTACCCACTGCATCTATAATATCTGCCGTTGATGTAGCCATGAACCCTTTGGTTGAAAACTGACGTAATGCCTCAAATATAATTTTTTCTTTAAGCTTCATTTTATTTCCTTAACAAAAACATAAGGGAGACCGGTCGGTCTGTTTAAAGCATAACATAAACCAAAGTCCTGTATTTTTCAAGAAAGAAATATATAGATAAAGGTCGTCTTGACAAACATGCTTGGACAAATTATTCGTATGTGCAAGATACATGGGGAAGAACGTACATGGGAAAATTTTAGGATATTTTTGGGGTGCTTGTCAGCTATTACTGATTTTTAAATATTTTAAAATTTTGAGCCTTGACATAACCGCCATACTTTCCCTTTAAATACGCGCTGTAAATGAGAAGGTGAAAAGGCCATATTGCAAAATGTCCAAGAAACTTGAAAACCCGGATAACCCGGCGAAGAATTTCAAAATTGTGGTGGCCTATGACGGCACCAACTTTTTCGGGTGGCAGCGCCAAAAAGATAAACCCACCATCCAGGGTGAGCTTGAACGTATATTATCCATGATTCTAAACCAGGACATTAAAATTCATGGTTCCGGACGTACGGATGCAGGCGTTCATGCCCGGGCCCAGGTCGCACATTTCCATGCAAAAACCCGTCTTACCCCTGATATCATTCAAAAAGGGGTGAACAGCCTTGGGTCCGCTCCCATTGTGATTCATGACTGCCGGATTGCAGACCCTAATTTTCATGCCCAGTACCATGTTCGTTCCAAAGAGTACCGGTATTACATACTAAACAGGGAAATCCCCACGGCCATTGGCCGGAATTATTTATGGCATGTAAAGCCATTTTTGGATATTGACGTCATGAATCAGTGTTGTGAATACCTTGTAGGCGAACATGATTTTAAAGCCTTTGAGAACACGGGCAGTCCAAGGTCTTCCACCGTAAGAACAATTTTCAGTGCAAGCTGGACAAAAAAGCCGTGCGATCGGCTGGAATTTTGTATCTGTGCCACAGGCTTTTTAAAGAACATGGTCCGGAATATCGTAGGAACCCTAAAAGATGTCGGTACAGGACGGATTAATCCGGAAATGTTCAATAAAATACTCTATTCGTGTGAACGCCCCCTTGCCGGGGCAACCGCTCCTTCAAAGGGGCTGTTTCTGTACCAGGTCAATTATTAAGGGAGTTATTTTTCTAACTCCCGGATTCTGGCCACATGAAGATTATAATAGGCAATGATATCACGGCGGTAAAGCATACCGATAAATTTACCCGGATCATCTTCATCGACCACAGGCAGCGCATCAATGTTTTTCTTTGTAAGTTTAAGCAGTACCGTGTTTAAATCTTCGGACAAGGTGGTTGTAATCATGTTGGATACCATAATATCCTTCATGACAACCAGTTGTCCAAGGTCACTTGAGAAAAGGACCTCCCGGACATCTGTGGAGGAAAAAATACCGCATAAGTCCCCCTGGCCATTCATGACGGGAAAATATCTTTGTTTGGTGGTCTGAAATATCTTTTTAAATTGATTGAAGCTCATGTCCTGGTTCAGGCATCTGACGTCCTTGATCAAAATTTTAAGTTTTTCCACCTTTATGGTTTGAAGAATATCTATCATAAATTCTCCGGCATGCAACGGCGAATCAACTCGCGATTTTACCTGGTTTTCATAAATCGACCATTTTGTGGACAAAAGATAACACACCGAACAGACCAGAAGGCTTGGCAGTAGAAGATGATAGGAGTTGGTCATCTCGCTGACAAATATAATGGTGGATATGGGGGTATTGGAGACAGCCGTGAAAAATCCGGCCATACCAACAATCACGAAGGCGCCTGGCTGGGTGACAACCGTGGGCATAAACATGTGAAAAAACTGCCCCACTGCCCCGCCCATAGCGCCGCCGATGACAACCGAAGGCCCGAACACGCCGCCGGACCCGCCGGAGCCAATGGAAAATGACGTGGTAAAAATTTTTCCCAGGGCAAGGCCCAAAAGAACGGGAATGGCCAACTGATTAAAAATGGCCTGCTGGGCCATGCCGTATCCAAACGCCAGAGTATAGGGCATAAAAAAACCGATGACGCCGGTCAAAAGTCCGCCAATCGCAGGTTTAATATGGTTTGGGATTTTCAGTTTCCTAAACAGATTTGTCGTCCCGTAAAACACTTTAATATATAAAACGCCGGTGAAGACCAGAACCACGGCAAGAACAAGATAGGGACCAAGTTGCAGGGGATTATCAAATTTAAATGCCGGGGAATCAAAAAGCGATCCCCATCCAAAAAACAGACAAAAGGTGCAATAGGCCACCACAGAGGAGATACCTGCCGGAATAATGACCGAAGACTCAAATTCAGGATCACGGTAGAGCACTTCTGCGGCA
This sequence comes from Desulfobacter hydrogenophilus, assembly GCF_004319545.1. Taxonomy (NCBI): domain Bacteria; kingdom Pseudomonadati; phylum Thermodesulfobacteriota; class Desulfobacteria; order Desulfobacterales; family Desulfobacteraceae; genus Desulfobacter; species Desulfobacter hydrogenophilus. The sequence continues at coordinate 5,034,507 of NZ_CP036313.1, forward strand.
AAGAGTGCGCCGGCCAGGGGCGCTCTGAAAATACTGCCCACACCGGCGCCAATGCCGGCGGCCATCATGATGCACCGCTCCCGTTCAGACAGGTTGAACCGGGTGGCCAGAAAAGAACCGAAGCCGCCTCCAATCTGGGCAATGGGCCCTTCCCTGCCTCCTGAACCGCCAGTGGTCAGCGTAATGGTGGAGGCAATGGTTTTGATAATTGGAATCCGTGACCGGATAATACCGCCCTTGTGATGGAAGGCGTCTATTGCGGCATCCGTGCCATGCCCCTCTGCCTCCGGGGCAAAGGTATAAACAAGCCATCCGGAAACAAGGCCACCCAATGCCGGTAAAAATAATAACACCCATCTGTTGAACGGTGTATTGGTGTGGGGCAGCAGCAGATGTTCGCCTGCAGGTCCTTGGGGCCTGTATCCGGCCATCATATCCATGAAATAATGCATGCCAAGGCCGCACAGGTAATGAAACAGAACCGCCCCAAGGCCCGACATGACGCCTATCAGAACAAAATAGAACACCCATTTGCCGGCATATTTGAGATCAACATTACTTTTTCTGCTTGAATTCATTTTTGTGCCCTGCATCGCTTGTCCCGGCAAAATCGTCACCTGCTGAAAATTAGGTCAGATAAGATTTTTACCACCGGGATTATCCGGATATTTTAAGTTTCCGGTTCAGGTTAACGCCAATATTACCTCCATATTTTTAAACAGGCTCTTAATCCAGTTCCGTTGTGATATCCCATAAAAAATTTATTTTCTTAAATCCTTAATCCCTGAAAGGATAATGTCAAATAAAGTTCTCACATCTTTTTCTTCCAGGCATGAAAAAGCTACCCGAAGATTGTCTTCTCCAATGGAAATTAAACCGGTACCATAATTGTCAAGCAAATGAAGTCTTAACGCTTCCGCATTAACACCCTTAACACGGATGCACAAAAAATATCCTGAATTAAATGGATAGGCGTCAAAGCCATCCGCATATTTGGGATCCTTAAGCACCTCTTTGATGGCCATGGCCCGGGATTTAAGCAGGTTAAACTTCTCCTTTTTACAGGATTCATAGTCTTTATCTTCCATGGATTTGACAAGAATGGTCTGACTTAAATGGGAACAGTTTGAAATACTACCCCGGATGCATCCGGCGGTCTTTTTTTCCAAGGCCTCATACACCCCTTCAAGGTTGGTATCTGCGGCAACCCCATACGTGGTGAAACCGGTTCTGAATCCCATGACATAATCTTCCTTGGTGGGCCCGTCGAGTTTAACGGCCAACAATCGGCTCGTTTTACCGGCAATTTTGGCAAACAAAGACTGTTTGGCTGTTTCCTCTTCGAAAAACAGTCCAAAATAAGCATCATCACAAGCGGCCACGATATTTGTACCCTTTTGTGCCACATCAATAAGAATGTCTACAACACGCGCCGCCTCTTCTTTGTTCAGGGTATACCCGGTTGGGTTGTGTGGAAAATTAAGCATGGTAACGACCTTGTCATTTTGTGCGGCCTGTTCCCTGATCACACGCTCAAAATCATCCAGGTTAAAATGGGTCATGGCGTCGTCATAGGATTTGTATGTAACAAACCGGGCACTGTTGCGGACACAGAAAATCATATTGTAGTTGCCCCACATCATATCCGGCATGACAATAACATCATTGGCATTTACCCACATGTCCGACAAGATGGAAACCCCATGGGTAATGCCGGATGTAACCACAGGCAGACTGATGTCAGTTCCCTCAAGTGAGGGATTTTTAACATACAGTTCTTTGCGCCATTTTTTGCGCAGCTCGGGCAACCCAAATGAAGACGCATAAGGTAGGTAATCATTCGGTTCAATCTGTGTAATATATTTTGTCACGGAAGAAAGACTTAAAACGCAACTGCCCTGCTTTGCGATACCGATGGTGGCGTTGATCTTGTCCGCCTTTACCTTTGCTTCAGCGCTCTGGGTTAAAATACCTTTCGGGTAAAACAGTTTTTTTCCCATGTCAGAGAGCATTTCATATACATGAGGAGCGGCCTGTTCAATGGTGTTATTCAATTCCTGGGCATTAGGATTCATGATTTAACCTGTAAATTTTTAGTATTATCCAATTCAATAAAATAAGGGCCATGGAAACAATAAAATCCACCATATGGTTTGTCTCTTTAACCGTCTTCTTTGTTGCATCAAAAGGCACAGATTTGAATATGCTCCCAATGATACGCCTTGAATACGGGTAAAAAGCATTCACCCTATTTGTGGATTTTAAAATTTCCATGGCCCTAAATTTACGCACCTGAAAAAAAGAAAACCCTGCAGCCAGACCTAAGGAAGTCCAAGGAAAACTGCAGAGTTTTTACGTGCATTGAATCGGTTGCGTTATCTTCGTTTGGATGCCTTGATGGGGTTAAGTTTCTGTTTTTGGGTTTCGGTGGCGGTTTTAATATGGGTGGCCATATTGCAGTTGCCGTTTTTCCACTTTAAAGACGGATCAGGTGCAGCAGTGCAGTAAACGCCGCTGGCAAATTCTGCACATCTTTGACATCCTTTGCATTCATCAATGATGGGCAGGCAACTGCCTTCGTTATAGCTGCAGCCCTGAGCAGTCATGAACACACAATCCTGGCCTTCTCTAACAGTTGTACAAATCATAATCGTCTTCCTGTTTCATTGTTATATTATTTAGTCATTAGGTATTTAATTTCAAAATAAAATAAAACCGGTTTTGATACAAACCGGGGATAAATAAACCGTAACCAACTATCATGATGCTCCTTTAATTGTCAACTAATTATTTTTAAACAAATATTTGTTCTATGGTATATTTAAGCTCTATCTCTTGTAGGCAAATCTTTTCTGATGTATAACGATGAAATCGTGAAATCCCATAACCTTAACCATATCCAGCCAAAGAAAACAAATGATCATAGACGATGCTGTTCAAGTTCTAAAAATGGAAGCCCAGTCCCTTCTGGACCTGATTGAAAAATTAAATTTGGATTTTCAAACCCTTGTCAATGCAATATTTAGTGCCAAAGGACGAGTCATTATTTCAGGAATCGGAAAATCGGGTTTAATTGGAAGAAAAATTGCCGCCACATTAAGCAGTACAGGTACCAATGCCATGTTTCTGCATCCGGTTGAAGCAGTTCACGGGGACCTTGGCATGGTCAGCCGAAATGATATATTCATTGCCATTTCAAATTCCGGTGAAACCGGAGAACTCAACCAGCTTTTACCCGTGATCCGGGAGGTGGGTTGCAAGATAGCAGGTTTTACTGGAAAGCCTAAATCCACCATGGCAGGGTTCTGCGATATGATCATAGATACCGGTGTAAAAAAAGAGGCCTGCCCCCTAAATATGGCACCGACCTGTTCAACCACAGCCCAACTGGCCATGGGCGATGCCCTGGCCGTGGCCCTGATAAAAAAGAAAAATTTTAAAAAGGCTGATTTCATGCGCTCTCATCCCGGAGGGGCATTAGGGCAGCGCCTGTCAGGAAAGGTCAGCGAGCTGATGCTTGAAAAATCAGGCGTGCCTTTTGTGCAAGCAGGTGCCACCATGGTCCAGGCCCTTGCCTGCATGGATGCGCACCGTCTGGGCGCTGTTTTTGTACTTGATTCGACAGATAAACTGATGGGAATACTTACGGACGGAGATGTCCGGCACTGGATTGCAAAAGGGGGCGGTACAGCAGATACCCTTCTTGTAGATGAGATAATGACCCGTGCCCCGAGACACCTATTCCCCGAATCTTATTTGTATGATGCCTTGAATTTAATGGAAAAATATGAAATTACGGTTTTGCCTATCCTTGGGGAGAACGGCTGTCTTAAAGGATTGCTGCATCTCCACGATATCCTGGGAAAGGGAACCTTTAAATTTAATGGAGGTAATCAATGAAAAATATGAACATCAACACCACCATTCCCGTTTTAGGCCCCGCCCGGATTCCATCCCCCCTGGCTTCCCAGGGGTTGGCCTATGCCGGTAAAGCCCGCTTCATGAAAGATGAATACAGAATCAGCGTTGATGTCAGGGTTGACCGTGTTTCAGGAGAAAACCAAGACGACATACTCAGTTTTGAGCAGGCCGGCCCCCGGGAAAAAATATATTTTGACCCCAGCAAACTCAAATGCGCGGTGGCCAACTGTGGGGGACTGTGCCCTGGACTGAACGACATTATCCGGTCGATAGTGCTTGAATTGTACCATGTATATGGCGTCAAAAATATTTTTGGTATCCGGTACGGGCTCCAGGGCTTTATTCCTAAATTCGGCCACGACCTTATCGACCTGACCCCCCAACGGGTATCAGGTATTCAGAATACCGGAGGATCTATGCTGGGCTCTTCCCGGGGGGGGCAGGATATCGGGGAAATTGTGGACTGCCTGGAACGTATTGGGGTGGGGGTGCTCTTCATGGTGGGGGGCGACGGGACCTTAATGGCCTCCAAGGCCATTGGAGATGAAATTCTAAACCGTGGGTTGAAGATTTCCGTGGTTGGCATTCCAAAAACCATTGATAATGATATTTTTCTGGTTTCCCGCTCCTTTGGCTTTGATTCGGCTGTAGACGTGGCCACCCTGGCAATCAAGGGGGCCCATAACGAAGCCGAAGCCTACCCCAACGGTATCGGCCTGATCAAGCTCATGGGCAGGCATTCCGGGTTTCTGGCAGCCACAGCCGCCCTTGCCCAACCTGATGCCAATTTCGTGCTCATCCCCGAAGAGGAAATCCTGCTGCATGGGGAAAACGGACTGTTGGCCGCGATAGAACGTCGCCTGGCCCTGAGAAAGCATGCGGTGATCATTGTCGCTGAAGGAGCCGGCCAAAATTTTTTTGAAAACAAGGATATTGAGCATGATGCATCGGGCAACGTAAAACTAAAGGACATTGGTCTATTTTTAAAAGCAGAAATCAGCGACTATTTTAAATCCAAAGAGATTCCTATCTCTTTGAAATACATTGATCCATCCTACATCATCCGCAGTCTGCCCGCCAATGCCAATGACTCAGTGTTCTGCGGACTTCTGGCAAGAGATGCCGTACATGCGGGCATGGCCGGAAAAACCAATCTGCTTATCAGCTTCTGGAATAATAATTATGTTCATGTACCCATGGATGCCTCGGCCGGACGACGCAAAAAATTAGATCCGTCAGGCAGGCTGTGGCAGTCGGTTCTTGAAACCACAGGCCAGAATTCACTATTTTATGCTTGAACAAAACCCGTATTTATCGATTAATTTCCATAAACTGATTATCCTTTATGGTAATCAGAAACAACGCCTTATGCGGGGTGCCGGTCTCGTCAAAACGTGTGCGTCCGGTGGCCCCGTCAAATATAAATTGTCCCTGTAAAACAGCCTTGAGTTGTTTTCCAGAATTAACGTCGTCGGCATTGGCTGCCGTAAACAAAATTTGGGTCGTATCATAGGCAATGGCCTCCAGAAAGCCGGGTCTCTCCTGGTATAAATCCTGGAATGTTTTGTCAAACCGTGCGGTTGCAGGATTGGCACTGCCGGAAAAATATCCATCGCAGATGATGGCGTTACTATTGTACCGTCGGGTCTCTTTTAAAAGGCTGTCCCTGTGCCACAGATTGGTCCCCAATAGGGTAAAGTGCTTGGCGTCATGGTATACAAGCTGAGGGAGTATAAGATTGATCCTGGACACTGAATCCGGTATAAACAGTGCCTGAAAATTTAAACCTGTATCCCTGATCAATTTTTTGATGGAATCTGAAAAATCAGTTTTGCTGCCGTCATATACCTGGGTCGCAGTTAATTGACCGTCAAACTGCTCAACCATCTGTCCGAACGCCTGCATATAACGATTTCCGTATTTGTCGTCCGGATATAAGACCGCCATCCTTCTCAGCCCCAACTCATGAAAGACATAGCTTCCCAGAGCTTGGACTTGCATTTCAGGGGTTATAAAATTGCTAAATATATAATCCCCATATTGAGGAAATTGTATTTTCTGGGTCAGAGCCATCATGGGAATACCAAGGGCTTGGGCTTTGTCAGCCGCTTGCCTTGAAACTAAGATAGGACCCAAAATGGAAAAAACATTGTTTTTTCCAAGCTGGTCCACACACTTAGCAGCTTGTGCAGAATCTGACATACTGTCCTTGACCTCGATGCTTAAATCCTTAATACCGGATTCAGAAAGCCTTGCCAAGGCAAGCTCTATACCTTTCATGGCCTGTTGTCCGTAAAGTTTATATTTCCCGGACATGGGCAGGATGACACCGATCTTTTTTTTATTAAAGGCCATGGTACCCATACCTGCCAAAAGTTCCTTAACCTGCTCGGTCTTTGGATGATCGGGATATTTTTCAAGAAATGCATTCAAAACATTTGCAGCGTTGGTAAAATCTTCTCGCTGGGCAAATGTGTAACCTGCCCAGTAGTCGAAAATATCCTGGGGAATGGAAAGATGTTTAATTCTCGAGAATTTTTGAATCTCTTCAGGCTCTATTTTTGATAAATTTTTTTCAATATCATCAAGAATAATTGTTTTGAAAACTGCATCATGACCGGCCCCAGGCCTTTGGGTGAGATTAAAGGCATGATTGTAGAGGAGCAGAGCATCCTGGACTACACCTTGATCACTTAAAATTCTGGCCTGATTGATAAGTTCCGGCACAGTTGCCTGCTGGGGTACAGTTTTGTGTATCGGCATCCGGGACAGCTTGGAAGAGGGAACTGGAATAGTATGCTTGGAACATCCGATAACAAAAGGAAGCGCAATTAAAATGCAAACAGACATTACAAATTTTATGTGTTTTGCGTAAGTCATAAAACTACCATTTGTGGGGTATTGTTGGTTAAAAGAGACAAATATTATCTCAAAAAATCTTTTGCCGTTTCAATAGCTTTTTTAATCTCTTTGGTATCAATCCAAATCAGATTCTTTTCCTTGTTAAACCAGGTGAACTGTCGCTTGGCATACCTGCGGGTATCTCGTTTAAGCAGACGGACCGCCTCTTCAAGGCTGACTTCTCCTTTTATATACATCCCCATATGCCGGTAGCCGATGGACTGCATGGATTTCAATTCCAGGGAATACCCTTGATTCACAAGACTTTTAACTTCATCAAGCAGCCCCTGGGCCATCATGATGTCCACCCGCTGATTGATCCGGTCATATAACAACTTTCGGTCCATGTGAAGGCCAAAGGTAAGGCTTTGGTATCGGTCTGATTTGAAATCGTGGGTCTGCCGGCACTTGGAAATGGGAATTCCAGTGGTTAGAAACACCTCAAGGGCCCTTACAATTCTAAATCCGTCATTGGGATGAATCTGTTCTGCTGCCTTTGGGTCACATTCTGCCAATTGCTCATGAAGTGCCCGCCCGCCCTTTTCTTCAAGGGTTTGATTCAGTTGATTAAGGGTTGTCGGACAAGCAGCTCTCCCTCTGAACAGGCCGTGGATTAAGGCCCTGATATAAAGCCCTGTTCCACCGGCGACCACAGGCACCCTGCCTCGTTTGGCAATGCCGGAAATGGCCTGATCCGCCAAAGTGGTAAATCTTTTCGCATCAAAATTATCCGCCGGATCAAGGAAGTCAACCAGGTGGTGTATGGCGAGCTGCCTCTCCCTTTCATCGGGCTTGGCGGTACCAACATCCATATATTTATAGATCTGCATGGAATCTGCACCAATGATCTCGCCATTCAGTTCCCGGGCCAGGGCAATGGCAAAGCCTGTTTTTCCGATGCCTGTGGGGCCGCAGATGGTAATAATTTTTGTCATACAAGAATAATTTTATTTTCCGATGTTCAATTATAAAGGGGTTCTGAGTTTTATAAAAAAGGCTATGTTAACGCCATAGTTCTTTTAATGTTCGTTGTGGACTGAGCCCGGGTGTTGATAGGCCAGGTCAGCCTACGGTCATTAGAGTAAATAGGGTTGACAATATTCAACGAAACATTTTATATCATGATTCTTAAAGAATGAGAATTAATTTAAGTTTTCACAGAAGCGATCTACCAGGAAAAAAACTTGTGTGCAAGGAGGGACCTGTTTTTACGCTTGAGCATATTCATTAGGCCCCGAAAAAGTAATAACCACGCAGGGTTCGGGCACTTCGTTTTTTTTACCGAACGTCGACTATTCTTTATTGACAAGGATACAATGCTGAGATAAGGTATGTCTCCAATTGTAATGGTGATTTTGATAGTGAAGACAGTTTGTCTTAAGATAGGTTAAACGAGCAGTTATAACAAACTTTTTTAGGAGGATTGATTAAATGGCAACACTTGAGTTTAACGGAAAAACATTCGAAATAGATGAAGACGGATTTCTTCTTGATTACAATATGTACAATGAAGAGTGGGTAGAGTACGTAAAAGGCCAGGAAGGCATCGACGAGATGACTGACGAACACTGGCAGCTCGTTAAAGTTCTCCAGGACTACTACGAAAAAAACGGTATTGCTCCCATGGTTCGTGTTCTTTCCAAGCTCACCAAGTTCAAATTGAAACACATTTATGAACTGTTCCCCTCCGGACCTGGTAAAGGTGCCTGCAAAATGGCTGGCCTTCCGAAACCGACCGGTTGTGTATAGTTAAAAATATTTTAAGTTTTTAACTTAAATTGATGAAGGCCCTGTTTAAACCAAACAGGGCCTTTATTTTTCGTAAATATTCGACCAGCACCCTATGTTTGCTTATTTTGTCACATAACATTAGTATGCTACGCAACCCCAAATAGACAAATCTAAGGCACTGGATCAAACATTTACAGAGTTAGTCAAATATTTATAAATTTGGAAACTTTCCACATAGATGATAGAAGACCAGACAAGCAAAAACATACTTAACCGAATCCAGGCCGATTTCCCCATTCATCCAAGACCCTACAAAATTTTGGCCGAAGAACTAGGCCTAAGTGAAGAGCAACTGATAAATGAAATCGAGCTTATGAAACAAAAAATAATTATCCGCAGGATCGGGGGGAACTTCAGCCCTGACCGTTTAGGGTTTTACTCCACCCTGTGCGCGGCCCGGGTGGACTCTGATAAAATTGAGCTGTTCACCACGACCGTTAATAATTTCAGCGGCGTTACCCATAATTATCAAAGAGATCATCAGTACAATATCTGGTTCACGTTTATCGCACCTTCAGTTCAAAAAATTAAAGAAAGCCTTGAAATCATTTCACAAAGAACCGGAGTGACCGAAATTCTCAATCTGCCGGCCACTCATGTATTTAAAATAGCGGCTAATTTTAAAGTCTGACCCATTACAGCCATGGGCTGACATGATCTTCTATCAGCACCCAGGCTCAGCCCACAACGAAAGTTAAAAAATCTGTATAGGTTACACAGACTTTCTTATAAGAATTTATCGCAGGTGTCATCATGCAAAACATTCGTGTGACCCTGGTCATCCAAAACTGCCCTGTGAACCGGTTTGCGCATAATTTTGCCCAGACGGTCAAACAGGTTTCTGCTGCAGCACTGCAAAATTGTGATTTTGTTGTGTTCCCTGAAATGAACCTGACAGGTTATGCCCCGGCAAATTTAAGCAATGCCGTTGCCCTTGATTCCGTATGGATAAATAAGCTGAACCGGCTTGCACAGAAACATAATATCGCCATCCTAACCGGGCTAGTTGAAAAAGCAGCTGCGGGAAAAATCTATGCCACGCATCTGGTGATCCGTCCGGATCAGCCGGTAGCCCGGTACAGAAAAATTCATTTATCTCCATTTGAGGCACCTTATTTCAGCTGTGGCGATGATGCAGATGTTTTTAAATTCAAAGGGGTATATTTCGGAATCCAGCTTTGTTACGATGCACATTTTCCGGAGTTATCCACGGCCATGGCATTAAAAAGAGCGGATATTATTTTTTTCCCCCATGCGTCTCCAAGGGGAACGCCTGGGGAAAAAAGCGCATCCTGGAAGCGTCATCTAACGGCCCGGGCATTTGATAATGCAGTATTTGTGGCAGCGGTTAATCAGGTCGGAGAAAATAATGCAGGACTTGATTTCCCCGGAATTTCCATGATGATTGGTCCAGATGGATTTCTGGCAGGTGAAAACATTGCATACGAAAACAAAATAAAGACCCATGTGCTGGACATGTCCTTACTTGAACATATCCGCACCCACAAGATGAGATATTTTCTGCCCAACCGACGTGGCAATCTCATTGATGAATAAGCTTTTGAAACAACAAGTTCCGGATAACGTCATTTTGTTTTTATTCTTTACTGTTTTTTAATTTTTGCACGCCGGCCAAATCTTTGACAAGGGCGTTGCGATTCTGGATATAGGCGTTACGCATGGCTGTGTAAGGATCTATTGAGGCTTCTTTAAACGCTTCATACTCTCCGACATGAAATGATGTCCAGCTAACTTTTTCAAGCCCCCAGCCTCCCCAGTATAATTCCCAGGGCTGTGCATAATTGATGGGATTGATAAGCCAATCCCCCGCCCTGCCCACGATACCCCTCAAGGAACTGGGCCCAAGAACGGGCAGCACCAAATAAAGTCCGTTACCAATGCCGTATGATCCAAGGGTCTGGCCAAAATCTTCATCCTGAAGCCGGATGCCCACATATTTCTGTGCAAAATTATTTAATCCACCAAAACCAAGGGTTGTATTGATGAAAAAAGCGGAGAATTCCATGCCTGCGGCTTCACCCTTGCCCTGGAGCAGGTCGTTGATAAACCGGATGGGGAAAAACAGGTTGTTAAAAAAATTTTTAACCCCTTTACGGGCAAAGGTGGGAATTACCCGGGCATACCCCTTTGCTATAGGCTTCAACCCATACAGATAAATTTTATCGTTAAAAACAAATACGGCACGGTTGAATCCTTCAAGAGGATCTGCGACTATGGCATGGGTGTTTTGATCTACCTGGAAAATATCTGCTTCAAATCCATCATCCAGGCCAGGGTCTGTATCTAAGCCTGAGGTAGATGCTGCTTGTCCGGTTTGATTGGCTGTGTTACCGGCAACGACCGGACCTGTAATCAGTGTCAGGATCATAACAATAAGAACCAGGTAAAATTTCATAGATATTTCTCCTGTGGTTTCCATCCGTTCATAACTCAATTATCATCTTTAAAGATAAATTTTCTAACCAGTGATTCAATATCCAGGGCAGATTCGGTATTATTAAACGTCTCTTTATCGTCAAGCATGATATCAGATCCACCTGGAGAAATGGAAATATATTTTTCGCCGATGATGCCTGCGGTTTTAATAGAGGCAATGCTGTCTTCGCTAAGTTGTATTCCTTGGTTAATCCTGAAAGCAACCTTTGCCTCCAAACGTTCCTTGTCCAACATAATCTCGGAAACATTGCCGATCTCCACACCGGCCATCTCAACGCCGGCACCGTTTTTCAAACCGCTCACAGAAGTAAAATATGCATACAGCGTATACCCCTTTGGGCTGAACAGCGGGACACCGCCAAGGACAACCGTAAGATACCCCGCGCACAGAAGGCCGATAATCACAAATGCACCTACATATAATTCCTTATTTATTGATTTCATGAACCTGTCCTCAATTTTTTTACGTATCAGGGCTCTTTCCCTGAGATAAATGCCTTCACTATGTCATTATCAGTCTGAAAAATCCCATCACTTTTTCCAAAATAGATAATCTTACCCTGGTCAAGCATGGCTACACGCTGTGATATGGTAAATATCTGTGGGATGTCATGGCTGACAATGACAGCGGTAAAGCCAAATTCTTTCTGGTATGTGGTAATCATGGCATGAACACTGTTTCTTCTCACTGGATCAAGCCCTGACGTGGGTTCGTCAAAAAGTACGGCAACAGGTTCGGTAATCAGAGCCCGGGCAAGGGCCACACGCTTTCTTATCCCTCCGGACAACTGGGCGGGATATTTATTTTCGTGTTTGCTGATCTCCAGTGCCTCCATTTTTTCCTTTACCCGCTGACGGATCTGATCCATGGGTATCTTTTTTTTCTCAGTTAACGGCAGGGCAATATTTTCCCACACCGTTAAGAAATCAAACAAGGCATTATCCTGGAACATATAGGAGATCTGCCTGTGAAACCTATGTTTTTGAATATTGTCCATTTGATCCGTGGGCATACCATCCACACAGACCTGACCTGAATCAGGCTGCATAAGTCCGATGATATGTTTGAGCAAAACTGATTTGCCCGTGCCGCTTTTGCCGATAACACAAGTCACCCGACCCTTTTCAATGGAAAGATTGACTCCGTCAAGCACATGATTGCCGGAAAAATTTTTGTGAATATCTATCAGTTCAATGAAAGGTTGATCCATGATTAAACCAGAAAAGAGGTGATGATGTAATCGGAAACCAGAATAAGGATACAGGAATTAACAACCGCATTGGTGGTGGCCAAGGATACGCTTTTGGCGCCCTGCCCTGTCTGGGCCCCTGAAATATGGGAAAAAAAACCCTTGTAGCAGCACATGGTAGAGACGATCACACCAAATACCAAGGCCTTGACAAATCCTCCCGTGACATCCGCAAGCTCAATGCTTCTGATCACTCTATCCATATATACATATCGGTTGACATCCAGCATCACGACACCGGACAGAAACCCCCCAAATATGCCTGTAACATCAAAAAGTGCTGTTAAAAGCGGAAAACTGATAATGGACGCTGAAAGGCGCGGTGAGAAGGTGAACCGCACCGGATGGATGTCCATGGTTTCAAGGGCGTCAATTTGTTCTGAAATCCGCATGACACCGATTTCCGCAGCCATGGCTGACCCGGCCCGGGCAGTAATCATGATGGCGGACAACACGGGCCCAAGTTCACGGATTAGAGTCATGGCAACGGCTGATCCAAGGGTCGCTTCAGAGCCGAAATCCACCAGGGTGTAGTATCCTTGAAGCCCTAATACCATGCCAGTAAACATGGCTGTTAAAACGATGACAAACATGGATTTGGCACCAATAAACCACACCTGTTCCATAATCTTGGAAATCTGAACAAAAGGTACAAAATTCCGCCAGATACCCTGAAAAAAAAAGATTGATATTCGGCCAATGGATCGGATGCCGTCCATGCAGGCTAAGCCTAATTTTTCAATACGCGATTTGAACATAATCTATATCTTATAGGCGTTCTTTTTTCAAAAGACAAGCGGTTTGAAGCGGATCCCCGGACTTGATGAACCCGATTTGGAATTCATGCCATCTAACAAAAAGGATTGACACGTGTTCATTATTTCAATACGTATTGTTCAAAGATTATACAAATTTTCATCCAGGACAAATGCCATGACCCAAAAAATAACCCTGAGTATACCGGACAGATTACATGAAAAACTCAATGAATGGAGAAGTTCTTTTAATCTTTCAAAAATGTTTCAGGACGCATTGAGTGACGCCATTGAAAGAAAAGAGGCTTTCAGTAAAAAACTGTGTGAAGAGTTTGACATGACCCAAATTATTAACCGGCTTCACCAGGAGAAGGAGCAGTGGCTTAAAAATTTCTACAATGCAGGCCGGAACCGGGGCTTTGGCTGGGCCCAGGGTGCCCATTACCAGGACCTTTTATACGTATTGGCTTGTAATGATACGTGTAATTCCGAACAAGAAATTGTCCGGCACAGTCGTTTTAAAGCATATTTCGCGGATCTTTACGATGCCCATGGCCTGACCCGCTACGCCCAAAAAAGTGGTGTTGACCATGAAAAAAAATTCCTGCAAGGCTGGTTTGACGGGGTCAACGCATTCTGGAACGAAGTTAGGGAGCACATTTAAATATGGAAAAATCTACTGAGATACTTGGCATTGATGTCGGATCCGTATCCGTTCATCTTGCAATCGTTGATATGAGCGGCAATCTTTTGCATAAAGCATCTGAATATCACCATGGCGATGTCAGGGCATGCCTGGCAAAAATGCTCGCCCATAAGGCCCTTTCATCCGTGACCCATGTGGCTAAAACGGCATCTACGCCGGCCGATATCAATGCAACGATCAGTGTTGACGAACAGGTGGCTGTCATACGCAGCGCACGTCATGTCCATAAAAATTTTAGCGCTATTCTGCATGTGGGTGGAGAAAAATTTTTCCTAAGCCTGTTTGACAACAATGGCAATTATAGAGGCCAGCGGCAGAATTCAGGGTGCGCTGCAGGCACCGGTGCATTCCTGGATCAACAGGCCGGACGGATTGATCTGCAGGGATCAGAAAAAATTTCATCCATGGCCCTTGAAAACTGTGGACAGCGGCCGGACATAGCCACCCGGTGTGCGGTATTTGCAAAGACGGATCTGATCCATGCCCAGCAGCAGGGCTATAATCTTAAACAGATCTGTGACGGGCTTTGTTACGGGCTTGCCAGGAACATTGCCAACACCTTGTTCAAGCAGGATATCCCGGAAAAAGAGATCATATTCTGCGGCGGTGTAGCCAAAAATAATGCCGTTAAAAAGCATCTTGAATCCATTATCGGAAAACCCCTTGTCAAAGGTCAACATGCCCTGGTTTATGGGGCCATGGGCGCAGCATTGTGTCTTACTGATAAAATAATGAATTCCCATGAACCTGCCCGGTCATTTAATGATATCAGTAACTTTTTCCTGGAAAAAACAAAAACAAAAAAGGGGCTTAATCTGCCCCTTGACTTGACCCTGTCTGATTATCCTGACTTTTCATCCGTTACAACCCTTAATTTTGAATCCGTTGAAATTGAAATTTTCAAACCCATTGATAACGAATCAGCGGTGAAAGGTTTTCTAGGGCTTGATGTGGGTTCCACCAGTACCAAAAGTATCATTATCGACCAGGATGGTGAGTCTGTTGCCGGATTTTACACGCAGACCGCATCAAGACCGGTTGAAGCTGTCCAGCGCATATTTAAAGCCTGTGATCATCTCATGGCCGAAAAAAAGGTTGTTTTCCGGATACAGGGGTGTGGAACCACAGGTTCCGGCAGACGCATTTCCGGCAAAATCATTGGTGCGGACTTAGAACCCGATGAAATCACGGCCCATGCCACTGCAGCCGTGAATCTTCATCCGGATGTGGATACCATCATTGAAATCGGGGGCCAGGACGCCAAGTTTACCCTGGTAAAAAACGGCCAGGTTACTTCGTCAGTCATGAATGCAGTATGTGCGGCAGGTACCGGCAGCTTTATTGAGGAACAGGCCATGCGCCTTAACTGTCCGTTATCCGAGTATTCCCACAGGGCACAGGGCATTGCGGCACCGGTATCCAGTGATCGGTGTACCGTGTTCATGGAAAGGGACATCAATTATTTTTTTGCCGAGGGGTATGGAAAAAACGAGATTCTAGCATCTGTGCTTCATTCGGTACGGGACAACTACCTGACCAAGGTCGCAAATATTGCCCAAATCGGTGACCGGGTCGTTTTCCAGGGCGCTACGGCCCGGAACAAGGCCCTTGTGGCAGCCTTTGAGCAAAAATTAAATAAACCCATCCATGTATCCAGATATTGCCACCTCACCGGCGCCCTTGGCATTGCCCTGATGGCCAGACAGATGAAGGCACAAGGCGAACTTCCTGAATCCTGTTTCAAAGGATTTAATCTGTGGCAAGAACATATTCCGGTGCGTCAGGAGGTTTGCCGACTTTGCACCAACCATTGCAAGATCACCATTGCCGAAGTAAAAGGAGAAACCCTTGCCTATGGTTTTTTGTGCGGCAGGGATTACCAGACGAAAAAACGGGTAAGCTCTTCCGGTCGTTATGATCTTTTAGGGCTTAGAAAAGAGGTTCGTCACAAAACGCTTCCTGGACCACCCGTTGTTAAAGGCAATGGAAAACAGATAACCATCGGCCTGCCCAATGCCCTTCATATGGTCCAGGACCTTGATTTCTGGCAGCTTTTTTTCAAGGAACTTGGATTACAGGTGGTGACCAGCCGCAAGTGCACCGAGCCTGTCAAGCAGGGTAAACAGATTGCCGGGGCCGAATTCTGTGCGCCGGTCCTCGCGCTGCACGGCCATGTGCAATTTCTTGAGGATAAATGCGATTATATTTTTCTGCCCTTTTATTTTGAAGACAAAACCAGTGAAAAAGGATTTCGCCGCCACCATTGCTACTATACCCAGTTTGCACCGGCAATTTTAAGCCGGCTGGCAAAACCGGGAAAAATACTGTCGCCTATGGTCAGATATCTGTATACAAGCTTTTATACAAAAAAGCAGCTATATGACACATTTAAAAAAATCGGGGCGAATCTCTCCTTTTTTGACATATCATCTGCCTGGGATCGGGCGCTGTCTGTCCAAAAAGACATGGAGAGCGCCCTTACCGGGCTATGGGCGTCCCAAGGATCTGCCGATAGAGCCAACGTGCTGTTGCTTGGCCGCCCATATACGGTTTTATCTTCTACCATGAACAATAATATCCCAGACATTTTTGCCACTATGGGCATCAAAACATTTTTTAATGACATGATTGATATAGAAGGCATTGATTATTCGCCCATTGAACCATTGCTCAAGCAGATTCACTGGAAACATGCGGCCCAAAATCTAAAAGCAGCCTTCGTTGCCGCCACAACCCCAAACCTGTATCCGGTTTACATCTCATCTTTCAGATGTGCACCGGATGCGTTTGCCGTGGATTACTTTAAGGAAATCATGGCATCTGCAAACAAGCCCTACCTGGTACTGGAGCTGGATGAACACGACTCCAGTGTGGGATATGAAACCCGTATTGAAGCGGCTGTCAGGGCGTTTGAAAATCACAGGCGAAAAGATCAGCCTCCCCAAACCACAGATGCCTCTTTATTTACCCCGAAATTTGATAAAAGCATTGACCAAAAAACAGTCATTTTCCCCAACTGGGATGCCATCACAGGTCACCTCATTGTTAATATAATAAAAAATGAGGGGTACAATGCCATATTGATGGAAGAAAATCAGGATACACTTAAAAAAGCCCTTTTGACAAATACCGGCCAGTGCCTGCCCTTAAATGCCGTGGCCGCGGGATTTATCCATACCGTTGAAAAAAAAGGGCTTTCTCCAGAAAACACGGTTTTATGGCTGAATCAGTCGGATATTGCGTGCAATATAAAAATGTACCCCTACCATATCCAGAAAATTTTGACCCGCCATGGAAACGGTTTTGAAAAAGCCAGGGTCTATTTGGGGGAACTGTCTCTTTTTGACTTAGGGATCAAGGCGTCAACCAACACCTATTTTGCCTATATGTTTGGCGGCCTTTTCAGGAGCATCGGCTGTAGAATCAGGCCCTATGAGATAAACAAGGGGCAGACCAATGCGGCGTTATGCACCGCCGGTTCCATCATGGGAACGGCATTTCTCACGGGAGGATCAAAGGAAAAAGCCCTAAAAGAGATCATGCCCATGTTTGAACAGATCCCTGTAAAAAAAGAAACGCGACCCAAGGTGGGAATATTCGGGGATCTGTATGTCAGAGACAACCGAATAATGAATCAAAATCTGATCCAGTTCATTGAGGACAATGGTGGGGAGGTTGTTACCACGCCTTATTATCAGTATGTTCAGATCATCGCCAATGCCTATTTTAAAAAATGGTTCAAAGAGGGCAAATACTTAAGTCTGATTTCAAACAAGGCCCTTCTGGCAGCTGTAAAAACAATAGAAAAAAAATATTATCCATTTTTTGCACCATTTTTCAATGAAACCGAACTCAAGGTGAATACGTCCTATGAACATATCCTTGAAACCTACGGCATGCTGCCCGAACATACCGGAGAGTCAATGGATAACCTGCTCAAGATCCACTACATTGTCAATGAGCATCCGAATTTAGCCCTTCTAGTTGCTGTCAATCCGGCATTTTGCTGTCCGGGCCTTATCACCGAGGCCATGGCATCACAGATTGAAAAAAAGGTAGGGGTTCCGATTATTAATATTACCTATGATCTGTCCGGAGGAAACAAAAATAAGGCGGTGGTGCCTTTTCTGAAATATTTGAGAACACCTACCTATTCCCAGAGCCGGAAGGCCTCTGTCTGACGCTTGGTTGGCAAGTACTCTTTGATTTCAGGATATCTTTCTATAAAGTCATTCTGAAATTCAATGCGTTTAACATTGAACCGGTTGTGGGAGTCAACAGCCCTGCGGTAACGCAGATAATATTCATCATAATTTTTTAGATGAATTGTACTTTCCGCCTTGGTTATGGCGTCAAAATTTTGGTCACAGAAGCGCAGCAGGGTTTCAAAATTATCCAAATAATTTTCAAGGCTTTTAAAATGCGCGATCACGATGCGGTTGTTATAGAATCTTTTGATTTCATACACCCATTGCAGATCCTTTCGGGTAACAAAATCCCTATGCTTTTCCACAAACTCAACCATTTGTTTGATGGCGGCTTGGTTATCATGCATGTTATGACGAAGTTCTCCTATAAATATAATGGTTTGCTCAAGCTTTTCCACCTTTGACTGAACCTTGGACTGCTGCTCAAGTTTAACTAAATAATTGTCCAGATTCTGGGTGGTCTGTTTGAGAATTTCACTGTAACGGATAAGCTGCCGGGTAACAGGCGGTAAATGAACATATCTATATTTTGTCTTCATTTTGGAATAGATAAAAATTTCGCTGGCAATTACGAAGGAAAAACAGACCAAAAAAATCATTAACAGGGTCAGTCTTTGACCTTTTCTGGATTTAAATATGAAATACGGCGTGGTGACAGGTGATGTAAATACAATGGCAGCCCACCATTTAGGAAGACTTCGACGGTTGCATTCCAATAACATCCAGCCTGATAAAATAAATACAAAAGAGAAATAAATATAATACACGCGTTAAATTTCCTATGGGTTAATTTTTCCTATGGGCCTCAACGGAATAACCAACACCGTCAGACTGCAATGTAACAGCACCCATCAAATCCGTTCGAAAAACAGACATCCTGTTTCGCCGATACCGCTGTAAAACCGTCCGGCAGGGGAAATTATGTCTGTTCATATAACCGCATGATATTATTACGCCTGACGGGCTTACTTTATCAAGGAAAAGTTCACTTGAACTGGAACAGCTGCCATGGTGAGGTGCCATCAGGATATTTGATTTAAGGCTAAAATTATTTGTATGCACAAGCTCTCTCTCCCTTTTTTCTTCGATATCGCCAGGAAAGAGGATGGAAAAGGATAAAAAATCGAGCCGAGTGACAAGACTGTTGTTATTACGGTTATCAGCTAAATGTTGAGGTTTCCCACCAAGAATACTTATATTGACCTGATCCCATGAAAACCGGCAGGGAGCAGAGCCTATAATATTGCTTTTAATACCTTTTTTTTCAGCGGTATACATCAAATTTTTAAAAACAACAGATGAGGAAATATCATGATTTTTTATCCATTGTCTGACTCTGAAATTTTCAAAAATAAAACACAGGCCATTCATGTGATCACTGTCCGGATGTGTCAGAATTACAGCATCAAGTTCCAGAATCCAATTTTTCCACAAAAAGGGCCCCACAATATACCGGCCGGTGTCAAAACTGGAACGACCGCCAAATCCGCCCGCATCAATAAGCAGGGTTTTTCCGTCAGGTGCAATGATAACGGCTGCATTGCCCTGCCCTACATCCAGGGTGTGCACCACAAGTTTCCCCGGATAAAATCTTTTTAACATCCCCTGGCCTGTGGATATGATACCGGCCACAATCAGAAGAAAAGTCAGGTATATTGCCCTCTTGTTCTTTTCCATAATTGCAAATCCAAAACAAAGTATCAATGCGTAATAGATGACAATTTCAATTGGCCGGGGCGTGACGACCCTGGCCCAGGTCCAGTCAAACCCTGCAATCCAATGAATGACCTGAAGGCAATATGAAAGAATGTGGATATCTAACGTTAAAAGAAGGTGGGCAAGGCCAGGCCAAAAATCCATAGACACAAGTCCTGCCAAGCCCAAAGGAAGACACAAAAATCCAATGATAGGAATCATGACAAAATTGGTCCCTACCTGGGCCATGGGAAACATATTAAAATAAAATGCTGTTACAGGGGCTGCGCCAATCCCTGCAAAGACTGTTGTCAAAATCGTTAAACCGATTCTTTTGATCCATTTATTTTCAGGCAAGCTCAAGGTTCGTCCCAAAAAAATAAAGCCTGTGATAATAAAAAAGACACAGGCAAACGAGAGTTGAAAAGAGATGGAAAACAAGGCACCGGGATCAATAAGAAGAATTAGACTTGCCGCAAAGTAAAGGGTATTTAAAGGATCTTTCTCCTTTTCCATGAGAAAAGACGTTAAAAAGACTGCTGCCATGATCAACGCCCTTTGGGTGGATGGTGAGAACCCGACAAAAAAGGCATAGGCAGTCAAAGGTAAAAGCGTGAGCAAACCTGCTGTTTTTTTTGCACGGCCTGTTATGACATAAGACGGTTGCCGGTTTAATATGCAGATAAAAATAGAAAAAAAACCGAATCCCACAAGGGACATATGCAACCCTGAAACAGCTAAAATGTGTGAAAGACCTGCTTTGGAAAAATTATCACGGGTCTTTTCATGAATCATCTCTTTTTGTCCGGTAACCAGAGCGGTGAGCACAGCTCTGGCCTGGTTGAGAAAAAAATCAGGCTGACGTTCATCTTTACTTTTGGCGGCGTTGGCAACATTGTTTGAAAAACGATCTCGGATCCTTTGCAAAAATCGCATAACACAGGCAAAAGAGCTGGTGTCAACCCGGCCTGTTTGCACAATGGTGCGAGAATTTGCGTAAACGCTGCCGGTTATGCCTTTAAGACGCATCCTGAATTTATAATCATATCCCCCGGGGTTGGAAAAATTTCGTATGGCTCTAATTTTTGATGTAACAATAATGTGTTCGCCAAAAAGCAAAGGATGTACAGCTTGTTTTGAAAAATCATGATACACGGTTAAAATTAATTCCCCAACACCTGTGTCGGCGTTGATACGAGTACAATTTACAGTGTATCTTGTTTTATTTTGATATTTTTTAGGAAAAGAATTAATTATACCTGAAATCCGGTGGGGTTTACCATTGCAAAACCTGACGACATGATGATCAGAATAATCGGGCGCGCAGATGCCTGCCATGCGAAACATTATCAAACCAAAGGCAGCTAGGCATGCTATGAAAATAAATTTATCCGGTTTGTATAAAATAAAAACAATTGCGGCAGGTAGACACGCCGCAATAAAAAAGATCCAGAGCGAAACCGGTGTCCAGCTACCTGCAATGGCACCGGTTACACAGGCCAGGAGGACAAAGAACATTGGCGCAAGTGTTAGCTTCTGCCTCATGTTCACCTATTCTCCTTAGATAGTGTTTGGACACTATTCATAAATTATGTCAGGATGAGAGTCTTTTTATATCCGCTCCCAGACCTTCAAATTTCTTTTCAATGGTTTCATAACCCCGGTCCATATGATAAACACGGCTGATAACAGTGGTTCCTTTTGCAATTAAGCCTGCAATCACAAGGGAAGCACTGGCACGAAGGTCCGATGCCATAACAGGTGCGCCCTGAAGATGAGACACCCCCCGGACGTTGGCGATATTCCCGCCGGAAATTTTGATATCAGCACCCATGCGCAGCAATTCATTGGCGTGGATAAACCGATTCTCAAAGATGGATTCATGAATCATGCTGTTGCCCTGGGCAATAGTCATCAATGCCATAAACTGGGCCTGCATATCAGTGGGGAACCCAGGGTACGGCAGGGTTTTTAAGTCAATATTTTTGATAACTTTGCTGCCTTTGATATGTATCCTGTCCTCAAAGGTATCAACGATCGCCCCTGTGGCCTTAAGTTTACTGATAACACCGCCTAAATGATCCGGCACGCAGTCTCGAATCACCACATCTCCCATGGTCGCTGCGGCAGCCGCCAGAAAAGTTCCGGTTTCAATCCGGTCCGGTATCACACGGCAAGTTGCACCATGAAGGCGACTCACCCCGTCAATGGTGATAATGGTTGTACCGGCACCACGGATGTTTGCCCCCATCTTATTTAATGCGTCAGCCAGACATATAATTTCAGGCTCCCTTGCTGCATTCCTCAGCTTGGTTTGACCCTTGGCTAAAACGGCTGCCATCATAAGGTTTTCCGTACCGGTCACCGTGGGGATGTCAAAATAGACCTCATTTCCGGTCAACCCACCTTCAGCCGTTGCTTCAATGTATCCGCCGGCAATTGAAATGGTAGCACCCAGCGCTTCAAGACCTGAAAGATGCATATTAACAGGACGAGCACCAATGGCGCACCCTCCTGGCATGGAAACCTTGGCCCGACCAAACCTTGCCACAAGTGGACCTAATACTAGAATAGAAGCCCGCATCTTTCGAACCAATTCATACTCGGCTTCTATCTTATTGATCCCGGATCCATCAACAATAAATGTGTGACCTTCAAAGTCACAGGATGCCCCAAGATCTTCAAGAAGCATAAATATTGAAGAAATGTCCATTAGGCGGGGTACATTTTCAAAGGTGGAGACCCCATCCACAAGGATACTTGATGCAATTAATGGCAGCGCAGCATTTTTGGCTCCGCTGATAAAAACCTCCCCTTTTAACTGTCGGCCCCCGTTAATTTGTATTTTATCCATTAAATAATTTCATTCCTGACTTAAAAGTAGGATTAATCGTTGATTAAAAGTGCTGACAATACCCCATATTACCATCTTAAATATTTATAAATATTGGCGTCTTTTAGCATATAATCTTTAATTTTAAAATATGTTTTGCCGTAAACTGTTTTATTTTCCCCAAACTTTAGGAATTTATGTAAAAACTTTTTTGATACTCTTACAGGAAACTTTAGATTAAAAATAGAGGACGACAAAATTTCTTCTTTGCATTTTCACAAAAAAAAAACGGGGTTTCATTTGAGTAAAAACTCCCTTGAAACCCCGCCTCTATAAAATGGTACCGAAGAGAGGACTTGAACCTCCACGCCTCGCGGCACTAGATCCTAAGTCTAGCGTGTCTACCAGTTCCACCACTTCGGCAAAGCAAAAAATTTTAATCAACTTTTATACTTGAATTTCAGACAAAATGTCAAGTCTAAAATATAAAAAGATACAAGCTAAATTAAAAAGGCCCTGATAATCTTTATGATAATCAGGGCCTTTTAAAAAAGAACCGGCGGCGTTCTACTCTCCCACACAGTCTCCCATGCAGTACCATCGACGCTAAAGAGCTTAACTTCCGTGTTCGAGATGGGTACGGGTGTGGCCTCTTCGCCATCGCCACCGGTTACACTGGTCGGACCTGGAACTTCAGAAAGTTTTATTCTCGTCATGTCCCGGGGGTCCAAATATGTAATCTGCTGTAGTAAATCAATATCTAATATTGCTATGCCGTAGTCGGATGAAATTTTAATGAAATTCAAGGCGCAAACAAAAGTTTTAAATAAGCTGTAGTCAACTACTGCGTTTTAAAACTTTTGTGCCGCAACAAAAAATTTCGCAAAATATGCTTTAACATCAAAGAATCTAAATTTATTCGTGGAAAAAAGTGGCTAAGCCTCACGACCTATTAGTACTGGTAAGCTCAACATGTTGCCATGCTTACACACCCAGCCTATCAACCTTGTAGTCTTCAAGGGGTCTTCAGTACTTACGTATGGGATATCTAATCTTGAAGTTGGCTTCCCGCTTAGATGCTTTCAGCGGTTATCCATACCCAACTTAGCTACCCAGCAATGCCGCTGGCGCGACAACTGGAACACCATTGGTTGGTCCAATCCGGTCCTCTCGTACTAGGATCAGATCTCCTCAAATATCCTGCGCCCACGAAAGATAGGGACCAAACTGTCTCACGACGTTTTAAACCCAGCTCACGTACCACTTTAATTGGCGAACAGCCAAACCCTTGGGACCTGCTCCAGCCCCAGGATGTGATGAGCCGACATCGAGGTGCCAAACCGCCCCGTCGATGTGAACTCTTGGGGGCGATAAGCCTGTTATCCCCGGCGTACCTTTTATCCGTTGAGCGACGGCCCTTCCATTCAGAACCGCCGGATCACTAAGACCTACTTTCGTACCTGCTCGAGATGTCTCTCTCGCAGTCAAGCTCCCTTATGCCCTTGCACTCTACGGCTGGTTTCCAATCAGCCTGAGGGAACCTTCGCGCGCCTCCGTTACTCTTTGGGAGGCGACCGCCCCAGTCAAACTACCCACCAGACACTGTCCCAGTTCCGGGTTACGGAACGTGGTTAGAACACTGAAACATGAAGGGTGGTATTTCAAGGGTAACTCCACACACACTGGCGCGCATGCTTCAAAGTCTCCCACCTATCCTGCACATCATATCCCAAAATCCAATGTCAAGCTGTAGTAAAGGTGCCGGGGTCTTTCCGTCTTTTCGCGGGTAGACGGTATCTTCACCGCCACTGCAATTTCGCTGAGTCCCTGGTTGAGACAGTGTGGAAGTCGTTACGCCATTCGTGCAGGTCGGAACTTACCCGACAAGGAATTTCGCTACCTTAGGACCGTTATAGTTACGGCCGCCGTTTACCGGGGCTTCAGTTCAGTGCTTCGCATAAATGCTAACAAATCCCCTTAACCTTCCGGCACCGGGCAGGCGTCAGACCCTATACCTCGTCTTGCGACTTTGCAGAGTCCTATGTTTTTAGTAAACAGTCGCTACCACCAATTCTCTGCGGCCCCCAATTGCTTTGTAAAGTATAATACTAACAATCAGGGGCATACCTTCTCCCGAAGTTACGGTATCATTTTGCCGAGTTCCTTAACCAGGGTTCTCTCAAGCGCCTTGGGATACTCTCCCCACCTACCTGTGTCGGTTTACGGTACGATCACCTGTTATCTCGATAGAGGCTTTTCTTGGCAGCATGGGTGCAGTCACTTTATGGGATAAATCCCTCGACATCGCTTCTCGGCCTTAGAATTCCGGATTTGCCTGAAATTCCAGCCTACAAGCTTGAACCGCCTATTCCAACAGACGGATGACTTGCCCTCCTGCGTCCCCCCATTTCTCAAACGATAACAAGGTGGTACAGAAATATTAATCTGTTTTCCATCGACTACGCCTTTCGGCCTCGCCTTAGGGATCGACTAACCCTGAGAAGATTAGCTTTACTCAGGAAACCTTGGGTTTTCGGCGAGCGGGCCTCTCACCCGCTTTATCGCTACTCATGTCAGCATGGGCACTTGTGTAATCTCCACACAACCTCGCGGTTGCGATTCTGCGACGACACAACGCTCTCCTACCAATGAAATAAATTTCATTCCGCAGCTTCGGTACTATGCTTTAGCCCCGATACATTTTCGGCGCAGATCCACTCGACCAGTGAGCTATTACGCTTTCTTTAAAGGATGGCTGCTTCTAAGCCAACCTCCTGGTTGTCTGGGCATTCCCACATCCTTCTCCACTTAGCATAGATTTGGGGACCTTAGCTGGCGGTCTGGGTTGTTTCCCTCTCGTCCGCGGAACTTAGCTCCCGCGGGCTGACTCCCGTATTCTGACTTTTTGGTATTCGAAGTTTGATTAGGTTTGGTAATCTGGTGAGACCCCTAGCCCATTCAGTGCTCTACCTCCAAAAAGAAACATACGAGGCTATACCTAAATATATTTCGGAGAGAACCAGCTATCTCCAGGTTTGTTTGGCCTTTCACCCCTATCCACACCTCATCCGAACAGTTTTTAACCTGTGACGGTTCGGGCCTCCACGAGATTTTACTCCCGCTTCACCCTGGACATGGATAGATCACCTGGTTTCGGGTCTACTCAATGCAACTTGCGCCCTGTTCAGACTCGCTTTCGCTACGGCTACACCTATCGGCTTAACCTTGCCACATTAAGTAACTCGCTGACTCATTATGCAAAAGGCACGCGGTCACACTCGAAAGTGCTCCCACAGCTTGTAAGCAAACGGTTTCAGGTACTATTTCACTCCCCTAACAGGGGTACTTTTCACCTTTCCCTCACGGTACTGGTACGCTATCGGTTGTCAAGTCGTATTTAGCCTTATGTGATGGTCCACACAAATTCCCACAGAATTTCTCGTGTTCCGCAGTACTTGGGAATACAAAAATAAGAGAGATTATTTTCGCTTACAGGACTATCACCTGCTATGGTTAAGCTTTCCAGCTTATTCAGCTAATAATTTCTTTTGTAACTTATTGGATCCTGCCGAAACAGATCCGATCTGTATCCCGCGACCCCGTTAACGCAACGCTTTCGGGCTTGACACGTTAACGGTTTGGGCTGGTCCCCGTTCGCTCGCCGCTACTTAGGGAATCGTTATTACTTTCTACTCCTGGGGGTACTAAGATGTTTCAGTTCTCCCCGTTAGCCTCCTTAACCTATGTATTCAGTTAAGGATGACACGGTATTAACCGTGTCGGGTTGCCCCATTCAGAAATCCCCGGATCAAAGGAAGTTAGGCTCCTAACCGAGGCTTATCGCAGCTTACCACGTCTTTCTTCTTCACTTGACACCAAGGCATCCGCCGTTTGCTCTTAGTAGCTTAGCCACTATTCCACAAATAAGTTTAAACGCTTTGATGTTTTTGAAAATTTTGTGAACTTCTTCGTTGCTTCACGTCAATTTTAAAACAGCGTAGTCTACTACGCTTTATTTAAAATTGCCGATCGCGCCTTGAATTTCAGCAAAATTTTCTTCAACATAGCATGGAGTGATTGATTTTCGTCTTTCACACCATTTTATATTTAGTTGATTGGGGTATCCTATGATACCTGATCAACAACGCTATTGATATTTACTACAACAAATTGTCAAAGAACAAAGAGAGTGCGGTTACTTAATTTCACCGGGTTGATCTCTCAAAATTGGTCAGTGAATCCAAAAAAAGCTTTATGTATTTCTTTCCTTTGAAAGGAGGTGATCCAGCCGCTGATTCCTCAACGGCTACCTTGTTACGACTTCACCCCAGTTATCGACCATACCTTAGGCGCCTGCCCCTATAAATAGTTAGCCCAGCGACGTCGGGTATAATCAACTTCCATGGTGTGACGGGCGGTGTGTACAAGGCCCGGGAACATATTCACCGCGGCATGCTGATCCGCGATTACTAGCGATTCCAACTTCATGGGGTCGAGTTGCAGACCCCAATCCGGACTGAGATAGGCTTTTGGGATTCGCTTCCCTTTGCAGAGTCGCTGCCCTTTGTACCTACCATTGTAGCACGTGTGTAGCCCTGGGTATAAGGGCCATGAGGACTTGACGTCATCCCCACCTTCCTCCCCGTTGACCGGGGCAGTCTCGCCAGAGTTCCCACCATTATGTGCTGGCAACTGACGATAAGGGTTGCGCTCGTTGCTGGACTTAACCAAACATCTCACGACACGAGCTGACGACAGCCATGCAGCACCTGTCTCTGTGCTCCCGAAGGCACTATTGCAATTACACAATATTCACAGGATGTCAAACCCAGGTAAGGTTCTTCGCGTTGCGTCGAATTAAACCACATGCTCCACCGCTTGTGCGGGCCCCCGTCAATTCCTTTGAGTTTTAGTCTTGCGACCGTACTTCCCAGGCGGTACACTTAATGCGTTAGCTTAGGCACAGCAGATTTTAATATCCGCCACACCGAGTGTACAACGTTTACTGCGTGGACTACCGGGGTATCTAATCCCGTTCGCTACCCACGCCTTCGCGCCTCAGCGTCAATATCGGTCCAGAGAGATGCCTTCGCCATCGGTGTTCCTCCTGATATCTACGAATTTCACCTCTACACCAGGAATTCCTCTCTCCTCTCCCGTATTCAAGTCTTGCTGTTTCAAGTGCACTTCCGGGGTTGAGCCCCGAGCTTTCACACCTGACGGACAAGACCGCCTGCGCGCCCTTTACGCCCAATAATTCCGAATAACGCTTGCGCCCCCCGTGTTACCGCGGCTGCTGGCACGGAGTTAGCCGGCGCTTCCTCCACTGGTACCGTCAATAGCAACTACTATTAATAGAAGCTAATTTCTTCCCAGTTGACAGAGCTTTACGACCCAAAGGCCTTCTTCACTCACGCGGCGTTGCTGCGTCAGGGTTGCCCCCATTGCGCAAAATTCCTCACTGCTGCCTCCCGTAGGAGTCTGGACCGTGTTCCAGTTCCAGTGTGGCTGATCATCCTCTCAGACCAGCTAACCATCGCTGCCTTGGTAGGCCTTTACCCCACCAACAAGCTAATGGTCCGCAGACTCATCCCCAAACAATTGCTTTCAAGAAGAGGCAATCTTTCATCAATCCACTTGTGTAAATCGACTTTATCCGGTATTAGCTACCCTTTCGAATAGTTATTCCAGGTTTGAAGGCAGATTATCTACGTGTTACTCACCCGTGCGCCACTCTACTCAGGATTGCAAGCAATCCTTTTCTCGTTCGACTTGCATGTGTTAAGCACGCCGCCAGCGTTCATTCTGAGCCAGGATCAAACTCTCCAGTTATAATCCTTTACTAAAACTTTTTAAGGTCTACACTCAAAGCTGTTAAGCTAAAGCGTATTGTCATTGACCCGCTCTTTTCTTCTTCACTGACCAATTTTCAAAGATCAAAATTCTTTTCAAGACATCAAAAGAACTTGACAAGAATATACAATAAAAAAATCTTTGTCAAATGTTTTTTTTATTTTAACTCTAAAAAAACACAAGCCTGAACTGCATCATCATCAAAACTTCTGCAACGTTGGGATTACCCCTTCAGCATGAAAACCGGCGGGGTAATCAAAAAGCCTACAAATCAATGCTCCGCAAACAAAGGATTGTGCTTAGAATGCTTCGTAGGTTACTTCACTTAATCCTTGACGCTGATTTGATCTTTATTTGCTTCAAAGGCTTTAGGTCCAACACCCTTTACCTTCATAATATCTTCTATATTTATAAAGGGCGTACTGTTACGAAATTCAATTATTCTGTCAGCAAGGGCATCGCCAACATATTTCAATGTTATCAACTGTTTTTTAGGCGCGGTATTAATGTTCACCTTCTTTGCGTCAGCCATTGCCGGCAGCGCACAGAGAGTCACCATCACACAAATCAGAATACAAAGATTTCTCTTTAATTTTGTTTCCATACATCCTCCATAATATATTGATATTAAAAGTCTGCATATTTAGATTGCAAACGCTGGACACATTTGAAAAAAGGAAGAGGGACGTTGAGCAAATCAAAAAATAGCTTGATCAATTCAGCAACAAAATAATAGTATACCATAATAAAAATTTAAAAAAATATCAATAACTTTTTTGTCTTTGTGATAGTTAAAACAGCAACAAACAGATTGTGGAACTTTGTTAGAGCGTGATGAAATAGACCGACAAATTCATTTTTTTGAGTCATGGTTGAAGTGATATTTAACAGTTCCATAGAGGTCTCTAATTGGGTCTATATTCCGGTATCATTTCCATCATGAGATTTCTAATAGCCTGCCCATCTCTGGCCTCTGCCATCGCCTTCAGCTGGTCAAGCTTCCCGTTCAAGACCCCCATGTTTACGCAGTTTGTATTCAGCACCATAATCTTCTTATGATCGGTGGAAACAACGTTCTCCAGATCCGTCATCAACTCTTCATAGAGCTTCTCCCCGGGCCGCAATCCGGTATACTCAATTTTGATATCCACATCCGGTTCAAACCCTGAAAAACGGATCAAATCCCTTGCCATATTATCAATTTTCACAGGCTTACCCATTTCAAGAATAAAAATTTCCCCGCCTTTCCCCATTGCACCCGCCTGGAGAATAAGCTGGCACGCCTCCGGTATCAGCATAAAGTATCGAATTATGTCAGGATGGGTTACGGTAACCGGTCCCCCATCCTCAATCTGTTTTTTAAACAGGGGAATAACACTGCCCACACTCCCAATTACATTCCCGAACCTTACGGTCATAAAAGCGGTTTCGCAATCTGCAGCACAGCTGTTCTCCTGAACCAGCAGCTCGGAAATCCGTTTGCTTGTTCCCATGACACTTGTCGGGTTCACCGCCTTGTCCGTGGATACAAAAACAAACTTATCGCATTTAAATGCCCGGGTGACTTCGATCAAATTTTTAGTACCGAAAACATTATTTTCCACAGCCTTCCACGGATGCCCCTCCAGCATAGGCACATGTTTATACGCGGCCGCATGGAAAACAATATCCGGCCGAACCAGATGAAACACTTTGTGAAGTTCTTTTCGATTCTGAATATCACCCAGCACAGGGACCACCTCTACATCCTGAAAATTTTTCTTCAACTCAAGGTCAATCTCATAAAGCGCACTTTCCGCCCTTTCAAAAAGAATGATCTTTTCGGGTGAGTACCTACAAATCTGCCGGCATAATTCGCTTCCTATGGACCCGCCTGCTCCGGTAACAAGCACCCGATTACCACCAATATATTTCCCGATCTGATCCTGGTCCAGTTTCACCGGCTCCCGTCCCAAAAGATCCCTGTATTCAACCTTTCGAATCGAAGTGACATCAATTTTCCCGTTGATCAACTCCCCCAGATTTGGAATGGTCTTAAAATTCACACCGGCTTTTTTACACAATTCCACAATGTGCCTCATCCGGTCCGCACTCAAACTTGGAATCGCAATAATAACATCTTCGGCCCCGGTTGATTTTATGGTATGCTCCACCCTTTCAATCACATTCAAAACCGGCACTCCATGAATCTTCCTACCAATTTTTGAACGGTCATCATCTAAAAACCCCAAAACACGGGATTTTACAGAAGGATTTTCATTGAACTCCCTGCATACTTTTTGCCCATAATCCCCGGCCCCGATGATCAACGCCCCTCTACCACTCCCGGCATTCTTGCGGAATATCTTGAAAAGGGCAAACTTCACATCTTGAAGCGTAATCTTTTCCGTAAATGCTTCAAAACATAAACGCACGAATAGGCGCAGGCCGGCAATAAACATTACCGTTAGACACCAGTCTATAACAAATACCGACCTGGAAATATGTTCGAATCTGGTCAAATATAGAACAAAGGCAATTATGATAAAAGTTGAAAAAATTGAAGCCTTTATAATATTGATTAAATCGCTAAGACTCGTATACCGCCACATGCCTTTATATAAATCAAACAAATAAAAAAATAAAATTTTACATCCCAAAACATAAGGAAGCAGGCGTAGAAAACTAGTATCAACCCATTGCTCTTTAATAAAATCGAACCGAATTAAATGCGCCAAATAAAAGGATGCACACAATAAAATAATATCAAGCAATAGAACGATGAATAAATTTTTTGATATCCTGAGTTTCACTAACTAATCCTATTAATCTAATTAATTACCCTATCTCCAGACCCCTTACCAGTTATTGTCTGTAGAATAAACATAAAATATTTTTTTTCGGACATTTGACAAATCATCTTTGCATCAGTTTCAGCAAGAAGCTCGAGCGTCGACATGTCAATCTCATTCACCTGAGCCAAACCGGTAATTCCAGGCCGCACGTCTAAAACGTTCCGCATTTCCCCTTTGAAAACATTCCACAATTGTGGCAACTCATCCAATTTTGTAACAGATGAAGATGGAACCAAATGGCTGGCCACTGAGGCAGTATCAAGTTTAATAGTACGAAATCAATACAGCATCAATAAGAATGATAATCACTAAATTCGTATATTTTGATAATTTCTGTTCCAGTCTTTTCCAGTCTATAGATTCTATCTTATAGGTCAAGACGAAAAACCTGCCCCCAATATGGTATGGATGACACGGTCTAAGTCTTGGGTGGTCATGGCCGTGCCTGAAGGCAGACACAGGCCTCGGGTGAACAGGTCTTCGCTGACCTCCCCCCCGACCACCCGGCAGGGATGGGTGTTCTGAAACACCGGCTGCAGGTGCATGGGCTTCCACACCGGCCGGGATTCAATATTTTCCGCTTCCAGAGCCAGGCGCACGGCTTCTCTGTCTGCGCTGAATAATTCCGGGGTGATGAGAATCACGGTGAGCCAACGATTGGATGTGCCATAGTCTGCTTCGGGCATGAATTCGATGCCCGACACATCCTCGAGGGCCTGGCGATAATACTCAAAAATCTCCCGCCGCCGTTGCACCCGGTCATCCAGCACAGCCAGCTGCCCCCGTCCGATCCCGGCCAGCACATTGCTCATGCGGTAGTTGAACCCGATCTCAGTATGCTCATAATGGGGGACCGGCTCCCTTGCCTGCTGGGACAAAAACCTGGCCCGGTCGATCAATGCCTTGTCGTCGGAAGCCAGCATGCCCCCGCCCGAGGTGGTCATGATCTTGTTGCCGTTAAAGGAAAACACGGCCGCCTTGGCCCCTTTGCCGGCATGCAACCCTGGTCTGCGCCCATACCTGGCCCCCATGGCTTCGGCCGCATCCACCACCACGGGCACGCCAAACCTTTCGCATACCGCAAAAATCCGGTCATAGTCCGCACACTGCCCATACAGATCCGTGGGCACCACAGCCTTGGGCAGCTGGCCCCTCTCCTTTGCCTGTTCCAGCTCCCGGGCCAGCAGATCCGGGTCCATGTTCCATGAGACACGGTCACAATCCACCAGCACCAAGTCCGCCCCCAGAAACACGGCCGGGCTGATGCTGCCCACAAAGGTCAGGGTGGACCCGATCACCTCGTCTCCCGGCCCCACTCCCAGCTCCTTCAATGCCAGGTGCATGGCCGCCGTCCCGCTGGACAGAGCCACACAGTGCCGGATACCGGTGTATTCGGAAAACTCTTTTTCAAATGCATCTACCTGGGGACCCACCGGTGCAATATAATTGCTGTTAAAAGCATCCCAGACAAACTGCTGTTCAAGCGCGCCCATATGCGGCGGAGATAAAAATATACGTTTATTCATAGAATAACTGTTTCCGTCTTTAAAATTGTCACAACCCAATTACGCGGTAATACAAAAACCCGTACATCTCACGCTGTCCTGCTTCCGTTTTCTTCATACATTCCGCCTGTGGCAGAAAATCCGTTACCGTCAAATTATTCCCTGCAGACACCTGAAAACCCACTGGATAAGGCACCCCTTATAAACCAGCCTGCACAAACAACATTTTTGCCCGGGTCATGTAATAAGCTGATGTCACCAGCAACACCCTTGCAGATGCCGGAAGCATCCGGACAACGGCCACAGCTTCTGCTGCAGTGTTCACCACATAGTCTGTCACCCGCAAGACCAGGATGCCAGCCAGACATAAAAATCGGCGCCGTAAGAAAATCTCTGCCAACACTAATGCCGTGGTCATTGCCAGTGGCATGGAAAAGAAAGGAAGGATTTTGGAGAAAATAATCACATCACCTGCCAATCGGCTTTGCAGGCATCCCCACCACAACCGAACCTGCAGCCACATCCTGATTGACAAAACTGAATGCCCCCACCACCGCATCTTCACCAACTGTCACACCCGGCATAATCACACTGTGGGTGCCGATTTTACAGTTTTTTCTGAGAATCACCGGACCGGATTTATCATCGATGGTTGACACCGAATAGATGGAACAGTGAGAACCAATTTGGACATAATCCTCGATGTTCACACCATATTTGGCATTGATATATGAAAACGCCCCAATATCCGTCCTATACCCCAGTATAAAATTCTCAGTATTTTGAACCACCCAGTTGTATTTTGTGGGCTGGCCATCCACAATTTCCGGGAATTGCCACTGGCTGAATCGATCCCTGCAATTGTTTTGGAAGTCATCGCCTTGACTTGCCAAGCTCTTTTGCCGGCACCCCCCCCATTTACCAGAACCTATTGATTTTGTTACACATGCACCAGCACCAACAACCGCATCATCACCAACAATCAAGGGATTTTCCCTGGTACCGTTAACAAATACCGCACCAGTTCCCACATATACTCTTTTTCCAAAATGGACATAGCCTGACACATGAACCCCCGGGGCCAGGGTAGTGTAATCCCCCATAACTACATCATGGCCAATGGTACAGTCTAAATTAATCTGTACCTGGTTGCCAATTGTGATGTTGGTGGTCAGGAGACAGCCAGCACAAATAACGGTACCCACTCCCTTTTCGATCCAAATCGACATTTGTGTATCCGGATGGATCAGGTCGTCTGATTTCAATCCTGCCCGGATCAATTTGTCACAAATTTTTTCCCGGGTTTGTGGAGAGCCAATGGCAACAACCACTGAAGCATCAGGAAATGATTTTACTGCATCTTCCAAAGACATCACCGGCACATCATTCATCCGGCTGCCATGCCATTTGGGATCGTCATCCACAAATCCCTTCACTTCACAATCTTTGCAGCACTGGGCAAGCCATACGATTTCCCGACCGAATCCGCCAGCACCATAAACCAGAAGCTGTTTCATTCCCATATCAGTCATGTTTTACCCCTTCAAGCACCATGAGCACTCCCTTTGAATTCCCCCATTGTCGCCTCCCCGGCAGCATTAATATCCTCGCGTTTCAGCACCTTCACAATAGTCATTAAAATAATCTTGATATCCAGCCACAAGGTGTGATGATCCACATACCATACATCCAGCTTGAACTTTTCTTCCCAGGTAATGGCATTGCGACCGTTGATCTGTGCCCAGCCCGTGACCCCTGGCCGGACTTCGTGCCGCCGGGCCTGCTCCGGCGTGTATCGGCCCAGGTATTGCGTCAGCAAGGGCCGTGGCCCAACAAGGCTCATATCCCCCTTGAGCACATTGAACAGCTCAGGTAGCTCATCCAGGGAGGTCGCCCGGAGGAAGCGGCCCAGGGACGTCAACCGGTCGCAATCGGGCAGCAGACAGCTGTTGTCATCACACGCATTGGTCATGGTGCGAAATTTATACATATAAAAGGGGGCACCATGGAGTCCGGGGCGTTTCTGTCTGAAAAACACCGGGGCCGCCATTTTCTGACGCACCAGAAGGAAAAGAAACAACAAAACCGGACTGATGACAATCAGTCCGGCTGCGGTTGCAATGAAATCAAATA
This sequence comes from Desulfobacter hydrogenophilus, assembly GCF_004319545.1. NCBI lineage: Bacteria > Pseudomonadati > Thermodesulfobacteriota > Desulfobacteria > Desulfobacterales > Desulfobacteraceae > Desulfobacter > Desulfobacter hydrogenophilus. The sequence continues at coordinate 5,069,349 of NZ_CP036313.1, forward strand.
ATCGTTTCAGCATAGTGAATCCATAATAAGAGAATAAATGGCGTAAGAAGATAGCACAACATTTAACGCTTTAACTGCTCATTTTACCCCCAAAAAGGGGCTTCTAAGGCCAAAAAATAACTCATTCAAACAATTTTTATGTATTATGTCAATTTGTTGAACGAAGCCGCTCGCGCGGCGGAAAACCCCAAAGTTATGTATACTCCTAATTGTGGGATCAAACGGAAGATCCCAAATATCTATAATTAAAGGAGTATACCATGAATACATCCGAAGTAAATCGTTTTAACGAACTCTATGAGCGCCATTTAAAAACCCTTAAACTTCAGGGAAAGGCTCAAAAAACCATTGATGCTTATTCCAGGGCCATCCGACGGGTAAGAGATTACTTTGACTGCTGCCCGGACAAACTCGAACCCGAACAACTTGAAGATTACTTTTCCGATCTGGTTGACTCACATTCATGGAGTACAGTCAAAATTGATCGCCTTGGACTCCAGCATTTCTGGAAATATGTTTTGAAAAAAGAATGGAATTGGTTGAATATTGTCAAGCCGCCTAAGGTTAAAACCATTCCGGACATTTTGACTCCTGGTGAGGTGGAAAAGCTGATCGGTGCGACACGCAAACTGCGTTACCGGGTTTTCCTGCTGACAACTTATTCCATGGGCCTGCGTTTGGGAGAGGCATTGTCCCTGCAAGTGAGAGATGTTGATGCAGCACGAAAGCTTGTCCATATCCGGAGAGGAAAAGGCCATAAAGACCGGTTAATTCCCTTGCCGGACCGCACCTTGATCGGACTGCGGGAACTATGGAAAAGGCATCAGCACCCCAAGCTTCTTTTCCCCAATGCCAAAGGCTCACTGGAAACCATCCAAAAGGCAAAATCCCATATGGACCGGGGTGGTGTTCAAAATGCCATGAAGGTTGTCGTTGCCGAATGCGGCATTAAAAAAAAGTCTCCATACACTCTTTGCGACACAGTTTTGCCACCCATCTTCTTGAAAATGGCTTAAGCCTTCGTCACATCCAGGCCCTTCTCGGCCATGCTCGCCCTGAAACAACTGCACGTTACGCACACCTTACTGATGTCACGGAAAAGGACTGCAGGACGACCATCAATGATTTAATTAACACCATTCATGTAGATTTCTGGAAGGTGTAATCATGCGACTTTCTAATATCATTGACGAATATTATGATGCATTTCTGACTCGTTACGGGGATACGGTATTGCCGGAACAGATTAAAGCCTTAAACGCCATACTTAGTTGCCGCACACCAGACGCCGGGCAGATTTATACGGTCTGTCCAGACTGCAATCATACACAACAGCATCCACTATCCTGCGGAAACCGTAATTGTCCCCATTGTCAGAACCATGAGACAAGCCAATGGATCGACCGGCAGCAAAATAAACAGCTTCCCGTCCAATATTTCATGGTGACTTTTACCTTGCCCTGTCAGTTCAGGGATGTGGCATACCGGAATCAACGGGCAGTTTATTCCCTGATGTTTTCATGTGTATCCAGCACATTGAAAGACTTTGGGCTTAACCCCCGGCACCTTGGGGCTCAGATCGGTATGACCATGGTTCTTCACACTCATAGCAGAAGGCTGGATTTCCACCCGCATATCCACGTAGTTGTTCCAGGTGGCGGTGTTGATCCATCCAGGCGGCAATGGAAAAAGAAAAAAGGCAAGTATTTGTTTAACCAAAAAGCCCTGGCCAAGGTTTTTCGGGCACGTTTTCTGGACGGATTGAACAAAGAACATTTGACGATTCCCAAAGGTGCCCGTCCCAAATGGGTTGTCGATTGTGCCAGGGTCGGAACCGGCATCTCAGCCCTGAAGTACCTGTCCATATATTTATACCGGGGAGTGATCAGCGAACGCAATATCATTGCCAACCAGGACGGCCAGGTTACCTTCAGGTATATTGACGGCAAAACCAAGGAGGTGTGCAGTCGAACTCTTAAAGGTGAAGATTTTCTGCACCTGATCCTGCTTCATGTGTTGCCCCGGGGATTTCGTAGGGCAAGGGATTACGGCTTTCTTCACGGGAATGCCAAAAAACTGCTCTTCCTGGTACAGATGATTCTCCACGTCCGGATTATGGTAATAGTGCGTCGGCCAAGGCCTGTTTTTAAATGCCCCCATTGCGGGAAGCCTATGAAAATCCTCGGAATAAAACCTACTGGTGCAGGATAGAATAAACAAAAGGTAGAAACCAAATCTCAATTTAACTGGAGGAGAACAACACTATGAAATAATCCGTTTTTTTTAAAAAGCCCTGAAGAGGGCTACGCTATAGGTGCGTCTTATCACCGGTGCCCGCAAATCACACTCCTTTTAGATCCTTAATCCCCAAAAAGATATTTTCATATATATGGCAAGCCCGGCTCATTTGGGCCGGGCTTGTTCAACAATCGGATAAGATCGTGGTTCGTTCCTCACACGATCTATCCTTATTCGTTAGGCGGGTCTGACCCCGATAATCAGACCGATAATCAGATTATGGTAGGGTGTCGTGATAGAGTATGGGGAGGAGGCTGGAGGTTATTCCTTTAGAATATATTGCTTTTTCGAGAGGTTAACGAAAAGAGGATGGTTTTAGGTTTTAGGTTTTAGGTTTTAGGAGACTCGGCAAACAGCACAAACCCGTGACCGCGCAAGAAGAAAAAACTTAAAACGTAACCCTTAAAACGTAACACTGTCGTTAAGAGCGCAGCGGGCGTCTAAAACCTTTGTCCTTTCTTTTTAAAAACAATTAGACGCCCGTTCGCAAGCTCACTCGACACGCGCGGACAACAACGCAGACAACAACCGCAGACGACTTGATCTTCTTCCTAGCGGACAGTCGCCAGGAAGAAAGTGTCACCACTTCGTGGAATTAAAACACTGAACTCTCCCGATCACAGGGCTGCAGGAATCAAGATTATTAAAGGCAGTTGGTCCACGGAATACACGGAAAAGCACGGAAAAACCTTAACACCTAAATCTGTTTTACCCGTCTCCTGTCAGCTTTGCATAAGGTCTGCTAACCTCACTGCGTTCGCTAAGCATTCACTTGTCCCTTCTTTTCCCCGCCTTCCGATCTTCCGCAGTCATCCTTCGCGGAAAAAACAATTTCGCATCTCTGGTTTTTTGTTTTTTGCAGTTACCTAAAACCTAAATCTTAAAACCTAAAACCGCCCTTCCCCTCCCGTCTCCCTGCCTTCCCCATCACGTCATCAACAACATCACACGTCTTCCAAATCTCTTCATCTTTCAGCGTTGGGTACACCAGGAACATCAAACTCGTCTCCCCAAGTTCTCTGGCTACCGGCAACCTCTCCCCCGGCCCATAGCCCGTATCGCTAAACGCCTTTTCCCGATAAATCGCCGAACAGCTGCCTGAGTAGCAGGGTACTCCTTGGCTCGTTACCTCGTTCATGATCCGATCTCTGTCCCACCCGTCTTTTAGCTTCTGCGGACGGACAAAGACATAATATTTATAATAGGAATGAAAAATTTCATCTTTCGGCAGGGTCACGCGCAAAGCTGGGATTTTTTCAAAACATTCCGTAAGCCGCCCAGCATGTGCCCTACGTTTCGCAACCCAATCGTCCAATTTGCGCAACTGTACCCGGCCGATGGCGGCCTGCATTTCGGTCATGCGCCAGTTGGTGCCAAAGGATCCATGGAGCCAACGGAAACCCGGGGCATGGTCGCGTTCGTACACGGCGTCCCAGCTCTTGCCGTGATCCTTGAAGGCCCACGCCTTTTTCCATAGGGTTTCATCATCCAAGACCAGCATGCCGCCTTCGCAGCCTGTGGACAGGACCTTGTCCTGGCAAAAGGAAAAGGCCGCAAGATCGCCGAATGACCCCACAGGCTTACCCTTGTACCGGGCACCATGGGCCTGGGCACAGTCTTCAATAATATAGATTCCTTTTTTTCTGGCCAGTGCCATGATAGAATCCATGTCGCAGGGCCAGCCGGCCAGATGAACGCAGATAATTGCTTTGGTTTTGGGCGTGAGCACCGCACCAATGGTTGCAGCTGTTATAACCTGGGATACGGGATCAACATCCGCGATTACGGGAACGGCTCCGCGCATGACAGCGGAACTTGCAGAAGCAATAAAGGTCCTGGCCGTGGTGATGACTTCATCGCCCGGGCCGATGCCTAGAGCGCATAGGGCAAGCTCGATGGCCAGGCTCCCGTTTGCCAAAGCAATGGCATGGCTGCGGCCGGTGTAGGCGGCGTATTCTTTCTCGAAAGTACGCCCTTCCTGACCGGTCCAGTAGTTCACTTTGCCAGAAAAAAGCGGCCCCCATGGCCGCATCACGTTCGTCGGCCTCAAAGACGGGCCAGGGGGGAAATTTTGTGTTGAGCATTCTTAGGTCCTCAGAAAAAAACGAAATCGTTCCTATAAAATATTTTTAGCGCACCAAATGACCATCTAACAAATCAACAGATCCATCTTACAAGAAATATTAACCCTTTTTGCTAATTTTTCTCGCTGGAACACCAACAAATGTTCCTTCTGAATCAATATCTTTTACAACAGAAGCACCCGCTCCTATGGTCACATTCTTGCAAATTGTTATGCCTTGTATGATTGCTACATTCATTCCGACAAAACAACACGTTCCGATTTTTGCAAATCCGCCGATAGAACTATTCGGAGAAATAACACAGAAATCATTAATCAAAGAATCATGACCAATGGAACTATGTTTATTAATCAATGAAAAACTTCCAATTTTAGAATCAGGATCAGACACAACCTGAGGATAAATTACAGTCCCGCAGGCTACTTGTGAAAGATCAGGAATAATCGCAGTGGGATGAATTATGGCAGGAAAGTCAAAATTTCCCCAAGCATGGATTCTATCATAGACTTTTTTTCTGGTGCTTGGAATTCCAAAGATCAGTACGAGACTTACGTCCTTTTTTCCATGTAGCCAGTCCAGGGAATCATGAACCGGGAAGCCTAAAATTTTTTTCCCATGAAGCGCAATATCATCATCTAAAAAACCAACAATATCCCATTGATTGGTAATTTTATTAATATCAAGCAATATTTGCAGAATTGCTTTTCCTGCCCCGCCAGCTCCTAATAAAATAATCTTATTCATTTTTTGACCCTCTGAACGCGGGCATCGTTGCATGTCCTTCAGCATTTATCCCATCATGAATAAAAACCTGTTTCACGGTCAAAAATAATATTTTTATATCCAATAAAAAATTGTGATTATCAACATACCAAACATCAAATTTGAATTTATCCTCCCACGATACTGAATTTCTTCCATTGACTTGTGCCCAACCTGTAATGCCGGGTATTACATCATGCCTACGAGCCTGCTCGTCTGAATATAATTCAAGATATTTCATCCTTAACGGCCTCGGCCCTACCAAACTCATGTCGCCTTTTAAGACATTGAAGAGTTCAGGGAGTTCGTCCAGGGAAGTGGCGCGAAGGAATCTTCCTAAAGGGGTGAGGCGGTCGCAGTCGGGGAGGAGGCAGCCATTGCAATCGCACGCATTGGTCATGGTGCGGAATTTATACATGTAGAAAGGCTTGCCGTGGAGACCGGGGCGTTTTTGTTTGAAGAAGACAGGGGAACCCATATGCTTACGAACCAAATAGTATAAAACAAAAAACACCGGACTGATAAAAATCAATCCGGTTGCGATGGCACTTAAGTTTCGCTTGTTTGAATTTGGGTTTCAGTAGTTTTGGATACAATTATCCGATTTTTCACTTTGGCCAATTTTGACCAGGTTATGAAGTATCAAACAAATATTGGTGAGTGTAGCATTTTTCCGGCACATCCAGAATCGATAAAATATCTTTTTGTGTCTCGGTCAGCTTGGAGACAAAATATTGCCGGCTTCCATCATGAAGCAGTATTACGCCACATACGACAAATTCAAACATTGCCAACATGTTTTCTGTTTTAGGGTTACGCACATCCCTTTTATTGGGCATGAAATTATCCAAACCTTTATCCCGTTCGGCAATTTTTATTCTGGCCGTTCTTTCCATAAGGACCAAAATTTGAAGTGCTATTTTGAAAAGGAAAAGATAAGCTTCTATTCTATCAGGCGTTTGCAGATAAATCGGTTCGAGATTGTAACCTGACTTTGACCGTTTATAAAGATGCTCCACCTTGTACTGATTTTTATGAGCCAGCATCGCATCTTCTATTGAAAAACCAGAAGCCGGCTTGTTGGTGACGAGTGGATAATAGCCGATTTGATATTGCGCCTTGGTACAGGCGGACTCATTATAATTGAGTTCTATAGAGAAGTGATCTTGATAGACCGCAATTTTTTCTGCATTTTTGGCTGGTCGACCGGGCCGTGCATTTTTATACGTGACCACTGGATCGTTGTGGACAACAAAATCAAAAAACGCCTGTGTCTTATGTTTTTTTAGTATGGCCTGACAAGCCTGCTCAATGCTGTCCTTCGTCTTTAATTTATATGCATTTATTTTTTGGGCGAGTTCATCAAATGCGACTTGGGTTTTAGTGATTCGTTCCAGAAGAGATTTTTTACGGCGGTAAAACAAGCCCTGATCGAAAAGGATGATCATTCTGAAGGTATAACTTTTGTTCTCGTGCTCAAAAGTCAGAGGCACCTCAAACCCCCGATTCATTTGATCTTTGTAAGGAATCAGGGTCTCGTGATCGTGCTTATCCAGTGCTTTGAAAAGAGCTTCTTGATAGGAGGCGTACATGGGCAGAGGACTTAAAAAATATCCTCCGTGATCATTTATGTGCGCCATATTCCCGTGTGTAGCCACCTTGGAATCGCCGGCAAATAAAAAATTTTTCTTTCCCAGCAGGTCAATCAAATGGTGCCACTGTTCCACATAGGTTTCCACATCGGCGGTGTTGCCACTATATGTTTGTTGGAATAAGGGAAAGCTACTGTCAGAACTGGCTGTCATGGACCATACCAATTGTTTCAGGTCTTTGCGGTATTGTTTGCTGTATCCGTATGAGATCTTGATGCTCTGTTCGGATCTATTTTTATTATTCTCGCCGTAAACTTGCGCACAGGTCGTATCGTTATGACAGATTTCTGTCTGAATCTCAAAGGCTTCAATTATATGTCGGGTAATCAGCAGTTCCAGATTACCAATGCCGAATTTGTGAATAGCGTCTAAGGTATCACCCAGCCTATCGTCAAAATATTCATCCGGACTTATGTCAGGGAAAATAACATCCAGGACATTTGATTCCCTGGCAAACTTGCAAACCTTGTAAAGAGACATAACCTGAAAAAGAATGGCGGTGATCATTGCTATACTTGCCTGCCCATGAGTGAGCATTTTACGTCTTGCATCAAGAGGGACGTTCTGGTCAATAATATCAACGATGCAACATTTGTGAAAATAATGCTGCAAAATCGGGGCAAAACCAATCGGCTTTGTCTCGACATTATTATTGACGTCATTCGCCATAATATTGATTCCAATAACTCATTGGAATCATATAGTATATTGACAAAGAAAAATCTAGCTTTATTTTTATTTATTATAGTTATTTATGCCAGGTTAGAGGTGATTAATATGCTATAATTCCAATTTTTTAGATATTTTCATTGATTATCTCTGATTATATCTTGTTTTCTAATTATTGAAATTTTATTTTGAACAAGCGAAAGTAGAGATGGCAGTAAAATCAAATATTCGTTTAAGCACCTGCTTTCTTTCTCCCTTTTCCAATATTCATTCTTTTTCCGTCCTCCGGTCAGCTCTGCATAAGGTCTGCTAACCTCACTGCGTTCGCTAAGCATTCACTTTTCCCTTCTCCCTTCTTTTCCCCGCCTTCCGATCTTCCGCAGTCATCCTTCGCGGAAAAAACAGTTTCTCGTCTCTGATTTTTCGTTTTTCGCAGTTACCTAAAACCTAAATCTTAAAACCTAAAACCGTCCTTCCCCAGCCTGCCGGATGAAATGCCGTTACCGTTCTATTCCACCCTACATCTTCCCGCGGAATTCCCTTTCATCGACTGCTTCCCTTAAAACATTTTCCATATTTTTTGCCAAAGCATCGCGAGAAAATTGAGTTTCAGCAAGCCCGCGAGCGTTGAGACCGCAACTGGTCACTTTTTCATCGTCATTTAAAAAATTAACCAAAGATTGTGCAACTACGTCTACATCACGAGATAGACATAATCCCACGTTATGCTTGTCAATCAAATCAGCTTGCCAACCTCCATAATTAATTGCCACAGCGGTACCTGAAGCAAGGCCGTCAAAGAATTTATTTGCAGAATTGGCTTCCATTTCAGGAAGATCAATAAACAAAGAGCTCACCACCGAAGCTGCATTAAATGCATCCAGAAGTTTTTGTTTGGGCATTTGTGGATACATGAAGAAATTAGTATCCAAGACATCTAATTTGGATGCCAAACGATAAACAGCATCCCATTCCATTCCCGCCCCAATAACGACGAAACGACAATCAGGTCGGAGATTGCGAACTTTTGCAGCAAGTTCTGCCAAATAGCCAACGCCATTGATTTTTCCCAATGTTCCGGGATAAAGAACAATCGGCCCAGCTCCTAATTCAGGATGTTCCTGACGAAACCTTTTCCCTTTTTCATTGTCTGGCGTAAACAAATCCAAATCACAACTATTGGGAATCGTAGAAATCAAGTTAGCAGGGTAGCCAGTAGCTTCAACCCCTGCAGTCATGCCCGGAGATAACGCGATGATACGCTGTGCGTTACGGTAGGCAAAACGTTCTAATTTCTTTGCCACAAATTTGAACAAAGGATTGCGAAGTGCCCCGATAGCGATGGGAAGGTCCGGCCAAAGATCACGGACTTCGAAAACCATGGGAATTTTTTGACGTCGGGAAGCATAAACACCGGGAAGCGCAATAGTCAAAGGAGTGCTGGTCGCAAAAATGATATCTGCAGGAAGAGAAGCAGCTTTCCTTGCAGAAGCAAATGCAAATGCAAAAAAGGCCTTGATGCGCTGAGTATAGCTCAGTTTATTTGAATAAAAAACAGGCAGCCAATGGACATTGATGCCGTCTTCTGTTGTTTGAAACCAGTCTTGTTTTTTACATTCATCACGGAAAGAAGTAATCATATGAACTTCATGACCGGAAGTTACAAGGCGCTTGGCCATTTCATAGGAGCGGGTGCCGCCTGGCATGGCGGGGGTATTGAAATATTGGTGCAGGTATAGTATTTTCACTAAGTTCTCAAGTCCTGAATTAATACTGGATAGCGTTTAATAAAAATTTCATTGATGACGCCTTCAGCGCCTCAATCTTTTTATTTACAGAATCATAATCTATCGGTTCATTGACCTGCTCCTCGGTCATTTTGTCAGTAAATATTCTCTCTTCTAATCCCAATAGCGACAGAATTGTGAGAAGCCGTTCGTCTTTTCCTTTGTTTCCTGCAAGGATCGCCACAAATGGTTTATTCATAATGATTGAAAGCGCAACGCAATGAAATGAAGCAGATACGATCAAATACGCATCCCGTATAACACTTAAAAATTCAGAGAGTGACATGGTATATTTCACCCGTACTTTTGAATGAAGAAAATCTTTAATTGTTATATTGCGGGAAAGTTTATACGAAAAACTATTTTGCACATTATAGCCAGTCACAGAGAAAAAAGACTCCAACTGGCTAGGTTGATTAGTATAACTGAAAATATAGGTCTCTTTTTTCTTTTTTGAATCGGCCACTCGTTCCCACTGCTGTTTAGAGAGCAAAAAAACAGGATCAAGAACGAGAATAGCCTCTCTATCGGTAAGATTTTTCACAAGCTTTATTCCGTATTTCTCTCTTACGGATAAATGTTTGATTTTTGAAAGATAATTACGGTAAATACTTTTTTGCTCATCGGAAATTTCAGCAACACCAAAACTCGACGAATATGATATTTTCTTTGCATCGTCCTCCACAAAGCTCAACAAAAAAGCTTCATCTCTGCCATTATTGCTCCAATTCCATACTTGATCGCTCCCGATAATAAATTTAGTGTACTTATGATTCAATTCCCGTGCTTCTTCCGGTGAGGTATAAATACGGGAGGTTTGCTTCAGGTTTTTCCGATAAAAAGATCTAAACCGCGCTTTCCTCAAGATCATAAAAGGCGAACCCAATGCAAATCTGATTGCACTCTTTATGTCCCCCTTTTTCAGTGACGATAGCAAATGATAGGTCATGCTGTAACTAACACGCCGATGATTGTTTTGATAATTTATATATTCACAATCAAAACCTCTGTCGAGAAGCACTTTTTGAAGTGCAAAAATCTGTAATGCAGCTCCATAATTGGCGGCATTATGAAATGACAATAATCCTAACTTCATATAGATACAATCTCCTTATAAAGCTGTAAATAACGTATCGATATTTTTTCCCAGGAAAAATCTTCTTTCAAATTTAGTTGGGTAATATTCAACGAAAACTGAGCATAGTCATCTATAATGAATTCTATTTTTGCTGCAATATCATTAGAATCTGAAGGATTAACACCGTATCCAATATTTCCGTCATTATAATATCCATCAAATCCCTGCCCTGTTGCATAAATAACAGGTAATCCCTGTGTCAGGGCCTCCACATATACCAATCCAAATGTCTCTGGAATTGATGGCATTACAAAAATATCACTCTTTTCAAAAATCAGCTTAAGTTCTTCTTTGGGCTTACTCTCAAATATTCCTATCCAATCCCTGTTTGCTGCTAATTCGTATATTTTTTTTATGTAATCTTTATCCTCTTTTCTAAAGCTTAATCCTTTTCCAATAGCTGAAAAATGAATCCTTTGTCCTTTCTGAATAAGGTTGTCCAAGGCAAATATTACTTCTATAATATTTTTCCCTCTATTGAATGCACCGGCATATACAACACGAACAGGATCATGAATATTTTTTGCACAATCAATGCGATTCTCTAAATAAAACAAATCGATTCCATTGGGTATAATAATAGTTTTCGAATCGAGGTTTGCGATATCTTTCCCTTTGAGTACATTCAAAAAGGTCTGTTCGTATTGAGGAGAAATAAAAATAATATTCGTTGCTTTTTCGAGAATCGAATGAAAATAAGGTCTCTTCCACCACATTTTTTTGTAGTACGTATTCACATCCGTATTGCGAACGGCAACAATGTAAGGTATTGTATGCTTTTTTGATAGCTCAAATGCGGCTGCACCATCTGAACAAAAAAGACCGGCGTGAATCAAACTAATACTTTTAAGATCTACATGTTTTTCTATTTCTTTTTTTGTTGTGTCAATTTTATTCTTATACAGATATCGATGATACCACTTTAGTGCAGAGGAGTATATTATAATTGAACCTGGAACGGAAAACTTTATTAATTGCTTTCCCAACCTGTTTCGATTTTTCGCATTCAATGGGACAAAAACAGTTTGTCTTACTCCTAAACGATCCAGCGCACGGATCAAATTGGAATACACTTCTGTTCCCCCATAACTATTTGCTATATGCAATATGTGCAATGGAGTTTTATTCATTTTAAAAATCGGATTTCTGTTTTACACGAAAAGAAAAATAATTTATGAATACATTTTACTCTTTTTATTAACGTTAGAATATCCTTGGCCGAGGCGTTATCAATATTTGAAATCCAATTAGGTGTTTTTTTCGAAAAAATGGCACCACCACATCGCATTCCTTTTACCAGTCTCATGACAATAGGGTTCGCCTGGCAAAAAACCGATCCACAACTTGGCTTTGACGGATCCAAATACTTCCGGGATTGCGCAAGTCGTTCCTGAATTAATTGATCAGTCAAGGCCGGATCTTGTGATTGAAACTGAAAATACGCTTTCAAAACAACAAACTTACTTTCCTGAAAAATTGAATGACGATATGAAAAGGACTCTTCCGTCGGATATAAACTTTTAATTTCACCGGTACGCAGATCAAGATAATCCACTTTTGTTAAATAATCGGAAATAGATAGATTGTGTTTTTTCCCACGGCCGGCATTCATAAACACCGCGCCTCCTACACTGGCAGGAACTGAATATAAATATTCCAATCCCCCTAGTCTATTTTTTTTCAACTCATTGATTAGTGTTTGAATTCGCACCGAACATCCACAACTCACCTCACCGCCTGGACTTACTGAAACAGATTCATCTATCTTCATCAGATAGACAATCGACGTTTCCACCCGTTCGGCGAAAACGATATTACTACCTCCCGATACGATATAAAAAGGATCATTCTCCTTACTCAAATTTCCTACAACATCAATCAATTCATCAACCGATTCCGGAATAATCATTTTTCTACCAATCGAATGAAGACGCATGGTACTGTAAGGATATAAGTCGATATTTTCTAGTATTTTCATAATCTGTTCAACTGATGGTTATTTTATCCATTGTTTTTTGAAATTTTTACCAAACTAAAGCTTTGTACATGCCTAAGAAGTCAATCATGTGGACAAAATACCTTGGTACCAAAAATACGGTATTCTTCAATGGCTCTGGGTATTGTGTCACAAAAAAGCTACGCTGTTCAAAATCCACACGAATCGCAATGCTGAAGCATTTTATGCCTCGATCGAAAAATGGGCAGGCATCTTGGTCAGTGACAACTATACAGTCTACTGCAAATGGATAAATCTCCGTCAGACGTGCCTGGCCCATCTCATCCGGAGTGCCAAGAAATTATCAACAAACCCCGAACCGGAAATAGCCAAATTTGGAACATGGGCACAAAAAGAGCTGAAGCTCTTGGTGAGTATGGCACATGCTCCTCCTACAAATGGTCAATGGTGTGCTTTTTACGCTCGCTTATGTCGGCTCATTGCCCTGAATAAAGACCGTAAGGATCAAGCGGGGAGACGTACGCCCGGACGTTGGAGAAACTCCTCGGCAATCTTTGGATTTTCCTTGAAGTTGCTGGTGTGGATGCCACTAATAATCTGGCGGAAAGAATGCTTCGTGCCGCAGTCCTCTGGCGGGGCTTGATCATAACATCGGCCATGAGGCTTAACTTACCAGTTTCACTTTTCTTCTTGGCCTTGCAGGCAAAGGCATTTTTTCGACAAGCCATTCGAACATATTGATCGGGTTGTTCTCAAAAAACGTTCTGCTGCTGTTGTTCCATCAGATCTTTTTAGATGAAAATTATGAATTACCGTCAAACTTTTCAATTTTCGATCACTCAGTCTATGCATGCCGTGATGATGAAGAGATAGTTGAGCATTACGGCCTTCTACACATGAACTTGATCTTTGAAAAAGCCCTGCGCATTGCCTGGCCATTCTTGCCATGCGGTCGATTTCACTAATATCCGATCCAGAAAACGGCCCGCTTCTATTCTGCAATACAGAAAGCAACTCCTGAGATTTCTGTCGAATTTTCTCTTTTTGCTCCTGATCCTTTTCCTTCTGGGATACCTTTTGAAGATAAAAACCAGGAATCAACCGACTGATCATCAGGTCCCGCTTGTCGTCAGACAAATCCATATCGCCAACAAGAGATTCAACCATGCAAAAATAAAATGCGAGGGTGGCTATCATCTTTTTGGTTACACGCCAGGCCTTCTCGATTCGATCTTTGCACCGTTCCGGTAGGAGATCGGTTGCCTCCCGGATTTCATCAAAACTTTTTTTCAGTTGAATACCGGCATTGACGGAATCCTGCTTTATTCCGGTGAGAAGATCATAGGGGTGATAGGCTTTGCTGATTTGCTTTCTCGCATTTTTGACCGTTTCAAAGTTTTCCTTTGCCTGGTTCAGAGACGCTTTTGCCTCTTGCTTTTTTTCTGGCAACAGGCAATTCTTTTATCGAAATCAAGAGGTCTGCCCACAGGTTTATTTTCAAGGTCTTCATACTTTTTCTTGCGTTTCACTGCATCATTAACAGATTTTTCACTGTTTTCATGGTCTTTTTCAGCTTTGCGTATTTTTGCAGACAGTGGGGCTCCGGTCCCTCTGCTGATTTCGTACATCACATGAAATAAATCCGGAGAATGGTGGGCGTTCAAGCTTTTAGTCACATGATGGATCAATCCCTTGCCTTCATCACTGGTGCCTTGGATAACCTTGACGGGAAGATGTGCAAGAACACCATTCACGGCCTTGTTCCAGGTACCTCCAGAACGGTCATTGGCATATTTTTCAAGGATAATATAGTTGGAGTCCGGTTCAATGCTAACAAGGCAGACTTGAGGATGAAAAGTTTCGTCTTCGCAAAGGGTTATCAATTTCTCAGGCATTTGCAATGCAAGACGTACCTGTTCCATATCACCAAATTGGCCTATCATGGAGTCCATTTGATTCGAAATCTTTTGATGGGTGCCATAGGATGCCGCCACAAAATTTGATAACCGGGTTAAGTGTAGAAAATTACTTATATTATGGATATTGGCACAGCCGACCTTGGTAAATTCAAAATGGAGACCTATAATTAAGGTGTGTAAAAAAATTACCCCAACCGGACTCTCAAAAAAAGAAACCAGAGCCGGCCCCTCCATGCGCGTGAGCCAACTTTGGAGAGTCGTGCGGGGAACTCCGGCTTGTTTGGCAAATTCACGCTGGCTGAATGCTTTCTTACATTCCTTGAAATCTATAATCTTCGTAGATACTTCATCTCTGGACCATTTTTTTTTGGCCTTTGCATTTTGAGAATATTCAGCGTATGTAGATGTCATGCCCGGTGTCTTTATCCTTTCTGTGAATGGTTTTTGTTTGGTCACAATATCTATTCACAGACCGGGCAAATTTTATCTACAGTTTTTTAAAAAAACTTCCCAGATGGACACCTCGTGGCCGATGTTATGATCAAGCCCCGCTTTTTTTTAGTACTCCGTTTTTTTAGGGGGGGGGGGATTATTACTAACCCGAATATTTACCATTTTTATTGGTGCAAATGTGGATGTTTTTTTAAAATTAATATTGAGTATCAATCCTATAAAAATCCAAAATTTAATATCAATTAAATATGAACTGCTCACCATTAAATGAACAAAACCCAAACACAGCCACATGATTATTAAATTACATTTAGCTTCATCTTGAGTAAATAATGATTTGATGATAAGTAGTATTATACCGAGATTAAGAACAAAACCAATAACCAAACCAAAATTTTCGAAAACCTCAATAAAAAAATTATGAACATAATTTCCAACAATTCTTCTGTCAGCAAATATTCCAATTCCAAGCAGTGGGCTTTTAAGTATTTCTGTTATTACCTTTTCATAAAATATATCTCTGCCACTTAAATGAATTTCGTTTTGGCGAAACAACATAATGCTGCGACTATTGATTCCAAAATTTAACATTAAAATATATATTGATTCCAAAATTTTATTTAAAAACACCAAAAATATAGCACCAATACCCAATAGGCTAAAACGAAAAAATAATCGTCGCGATGTCATTTTTGCATTGTCTCTGAAAAATCTTAGCAAACCTCTGAAAAATCTTAGCAAACCATATATTCCAATGCATAAAACAGGACCTCTTCCACCTAATGCTAAAATAATTAAGAAAGAAATTAACGCCATAACTAGAGCTATTCCTGAAAATTTTTCCAGAAAACAATCTAAAAATACAATTGTGGACAAAAGCATATAATATGATAAAGATATACTATAGCGACCAAAAGAGACTTTCCCTGTGAATACAAATACGCTTAGAATCAGAGATATTGCAAATATAATATAGGCTGAGCTCCTAACCGTTTCTTTAAACGCTGCAAGATTTCGAATAGTCAGTGTATAAATAAATGTAGGTAAACTTATAAAGAAAAAAGGAAATAACAAATCAATAATATATTCTCTATTTTCAAAAAATATTGCATAATTAATTAAAACAATAAAAAATGCAAAAAAATAAATACAGAAAAATTTAGTTTTATTTCTTTTTAAAACGACAGGTAACGCATAAAGATAAGCCAAGCCAACTATAATTTTTGATAACAATTGAATACCAGCTGCTGCATTTGATTGTAATAAGTTAAAATAAACTAGAATAAAATACTGCGCTGTTAATAGAACAAAAGAAGACATCAAAGACGTGCTTATTTTTTTATCTTCTATATATTGAGTTATATCTTTATTATTAATCATGATGGTTCCTCGCTGTTTCAAGTGGGTAGGCTAAACTGAAGCCGTCCCCCAATGAGATAAATCATAGCAATAAGATTGCGAGGCGAACGGTAGCCGCGAGCTCTTGATTTGGCTGATTGAACCAATCTGTTTATCCCTTCTAAAATGCCGTTGCTAACAGAGGATGTGAACGGGGGTCATCCGCTAGTGTCGGGAGCCTACTTGACAAGTGATAATTGGACATTTTGGGGTCTGCATTTTAGATCTTCTTCGCTGCTATAATTTTTCTTTTTTTACAAAGGTCCAGAGCTCATCAAGTTGAGTATCAGTCAATCCCAACAGTCGAGCCGTCGCTCTTACTCCTACACTTTCTGCTGCATGATGAATGATTTGTCGAATTGTATCGGGCGAGAGATGTAGTCCAAACAACGTACTTCCTCGAGTCGAAGCAAAACGCTGGCCGCAGGTACGACAATAAAGCAAAATACGGCTTTTATTTTTGCCATATCTTCCACGAATTGAAATGTTTCCTTGATTACGCAGCCCAAATTTTTCACATTTTTAGTTGGGACAGAAATGTTGTTCAAGCTTAATCATCGATTACCCCCAAATTAGAATGGACTCTTTAGGAGTAATCACAGTGCGGCTCAAACTGCACGTCAACAGCATAGGTACATCATCGGCAATAATGAATTAGAAATATATTCACTAAATCGTGTTAACCAGACCTACTTTGAGATCCATAGTTTTTGATCTTAACAGCTTAAGAGCTCATCAGCTCATGAGCTCTTAAGCTGTTGAGCAAAAAATTCTTTGTTCAGTCCATCACAAAAACTCACGTTTTCTATCTGGGTCTGGTTTACCTGTTAACACTTTTTGCAGCGGCATCTAACTATCGAACTCTAATTCGGATAGATACGTGTATGTTCTGGAAAAAAAGGCTTTAACCTCGGCATCACAATCTGTATTCAAATGTTTTTCAATATCATTTTTTCTTAATATATTTTTTTTAATAAAATTTACTCTTTGACCACTCAAACCAATTTTCCTTCTAAAATCTGAAGTTGCCAAAGCGGAACAAGTTATGATTCGATTCATATAACAATTTTTTAAAATATATGATTTATTCACTAATTTATTTTTTACAGAAGAATTTCCATCTAGACTTAAAAAATTAAATAACCTTTTGTAAAAGGTACTTGGATCTTTTTTAAAATTTTCATATTTACCAATAAAAATATTATTTCGACCTACGAAATCAATTATATATGGAACATATCTTTCGTACGAATAAAGCAAATCATATCGAAACAAAAATTTGTTTCGACACTTTTTGGGATAACATGTTCCATTTGATCTACCTTTTAAATACTCCCAACATTCACAAAAATCTTCTGACAGTTCTCTCATACCTTCTCTTGTATATTTTAACCTTTGCTTTTGCATAGACTTAGATGCTGACAAAGGCTCTCGTAACATAAGAATAAATTTTGATTTCGGCGAGAGAAGTAATATATCCTTGATAGATTCAAGGCTATACATATTAAAAACGCTAGCATCTAAACGATACAAAATACTACTAGATTGATTTGTTGAATATAAATTAAGATAATGATCAATACTTTTAATGGGGTAATCTTCCTCGAAATCATAAAAAGTACGTGCATCAAAATATTTTGGCTCTTTCTTATAGGGCATAAAAATTCTCGAATGCTGTTGCAAACCTTCTGCTAAAGCGCTTGTTCCTGCCTTGGGAGCACCAATTAAAAACAAGTTTGGAATATTATATTTCATGTCAGCTCCAACACTTATCAAACAATGGAAAGTAACCTATTGTTCGACCATACTTTTGTTTTATATAAACCAATAAAGACGTATTCCACAGTACATAACAAAACATGGCTGTTAAGGCGGCCCCTTTAATACCTAGCCATGGGATCAAAAAAATATTTAAAGAAACATTAACTAACGCGGTTATAACCATAACATTTTTAAATACATGTTGATTCCCGGTCATATTCATAAAATATCCTGTCGAACCAGAAATCGAATTCGCAAATTGTCCTAGCGTCAAAAAAACCATAGGCCAGTATGCGACAGAAAATTCTGAACCATAAAACAAAGTAAGGGCTGGTTTGCCTATCAATATTAAGAAAAAAAGTATTGGGGATGTAACCCAAAAAATAAGTTTAGTAGATTTTTTTGCCACATAAAAAAGTTCGTCTATTTTTTGGTTATGGTACAATTCTGCAAACTTTGGCGCTGACATGGTATTAATGGCAGCAAGGAGAAAGGCGGTCAAAGAAGCTAGATGGACTGCTATTGAATAATAACCAACATCGGCCGCCGGTCTGAACATCCCCAACATAATCACACCGGTCTGGCCTATGACGAAACTCATAGTTGCAGTCATAAGCATGGGCAGGGAGATGGATAAAATTTTCTTTACAGACAGGGGAGAAACTGCATCGTCCGATTTCATTTTTTGCTTAAACATCCTGTCCATAATCCAAGCGCCTACCAAGGCAGTAACGGCTATCGCTACAAATGTCGCATAGATGGGATTGTCCTTGTGGTAGAAAAATATGGTCAGTGGAACGAGAATAACCAACGTTCCGACGGCCGGCATAATCTGCATAAAGGCAAAAACCCGAATCAAACGAAGCCCTCGAATCGCCGCAGTGTTCAACCTCATCAATGATTGAAAAATAATAAAACAGGCGGCTAGGGCAAAATAAAACCGTAAATGGGGCTTAAAAAAAATGCTGTCAGCGATAAAGCCTGAAGCAAAATACAGCCCCCCCCCGGTAATCATGGACACCCCGACTACAACAAACTGTGTTTTTCGATAGACCCTGAAGGCCGAGGTTGGTGAATATTTGGACAGGTGCTCCGGAATCAGACGCAGAATGGAGGTGTTTGTGCCTAGGACGGTGAAAATTGTTATCAAAACGAGAAAGGAATTCAAAATTGCAATAATTCCTAGGATATCAGACCCATAAATACGAGCCACTACAATACTGGTTATCAGACTGATCCCCGTCCCGACAACCCTAGCCCCCAAAGCCCAAGCAGAACCGGTCAGGATCTCGGAAAATTTCTTGTCCGAGATGAGGTTGTGAAATTTTTGTTTTATAAATGAAACCATTCGGACAACCTTTATTATCCCCTGTATTTTCATGGCCACGAGCCATGGGGTCTGAACTATCTAACCCAACTTTCAGTTTTTTTGCAAGCCGCGGGTTCAAGCCGCGGGGTCTGACCCCGCTAAACATATAATATTCCAATCTTTTCTTTTCAAAAACAGCCGTTTTTTGACCCAAGTGAAATATGAAGGCACAAATGCATTTCACCAGGCATGCTTAGAATCAACCGGGTCCAGCCCAAACGCAATCAACCATACGAAATAACAAAAAATTTACTACAATTCGGACTCATCAAAAATCTCCCATTCCAGGGAATTCTCAAAAATCTGCTCAACTGAGCCATAGGTCGCCGGGTCTTCCGTCACATTCATCTTACTAACAAAACGACCAACACCTTTCCTGATCCTCTCGACAAATCCCTCGTCTCCAACGGCAAGATTTATGGTCCAGATGTCATCTCTTGATAGGCACCCCTTCCGCAGAGCATCCTTGATCCGAGCGGAAAAACAGTTTTAGGATTTAGGTTTTAGGTAACAACTTCAAGACAGTGATTTTATTAATGCATGGAGTTGCTTAGAAATTACTTTCAATTCTTCGATCAATTCGTGTTCCAGATCCTTATCGATAACACCAATACGGTTGGCTATATACACTTGAGTTCGAAGTTCTGCGGCTGATCCTTTGGCAATGCGTAGAAACAGTTTTAGGTTTTAAGATTTAGATTGCCTGGGTCTCTGAGACGAGCAAGCACCTGATTTTACTTATTTTCACCCTTAAAAACAGCCCTTTTTCGGCGTTAGAATGCACCCACCCCGCCCAAAACGACCCTTTTTCACATCTATCTTACCGTCATCACACATAAAAACTCAAAAAATGACATCCAATTCTTCAACATCCCATTCCAACATATTTTGGAACGGTTTTAGGATTTAGGTGTTAAGTTTTAGGAAAAAAACAACAAAATATGGGGCGGTATGGATTGCTAAAACTGCTAACGGGAGAAAGAAAAGCGGAGGCTGACCCAGTTAAGTGGTTGGTATTAATGCGTTATGGGTCCAAAAACGGGGGTTTTTGCACTTAAAGCACACTTTTTGGGGTCAAAAACAGCTATTTAAGGATTTTGGGGTTGGTTCCGGTTGTTGGTGTTGCGTGCTGGTTATCGGCCTTTCGGACAGGGCTCTGGTCTTTTTTCACTGCGACTGCGCCGCCGTCAATACAAATCTGGTGTGGGGCCAGATTGGTGTGGGGTCAGATCTTCAATTTTATGCACAAAAAATTTTTCAGTCCACAGACGCAGGCCATGCTGCTCCGACGGTCTAAGAAATGGTTGCACATCGGCTGCAGCAGACTGCCATTCAATGCTGGATGCTTTTTGGATCAACTCACGCTTCAGCCATTGCAGATTTAGATCTATTTTCTGGTTCGCCCATGGTCCCCATTGGACAAGCGCTGCGCGCAAATGTGGTAGATTTACCTGGGCACCTTGCGTTACATACCAGCTGAAATCAAACCAGTCTCTGCCTTTCAAATACGGCCTGCAAAGCAGTGCATGTATTTTTAATGAAAAATTACTGCTCAAATCCTGATGGCAGACTTCAAAATCCAGAGGAAAATCCAGGTAAGTATATTCAAAATTGGAACCGGCTGGAGGATCTACATCAATTTTCAATTTAATTTTTTCTTTAATTGCATGCGCTTCTTCCACCTGATTTGCAGCATCATACTCAGCCAGTCTTTTTTGAATAAGGTCAATCAAGGGGCAACTCCCTGCGGAGAGAAGAGAGATACGATTTTACCCGCTTATGTTTGTAAATCAATTCCAGTATTTTAATCTCGTCTTCGGTAATGGTGCTTAATGAATCTCTGTCAATGCGCAACCCTTCCAAAAGCCAGCCCATTCCTTCCCAGGAAAGCTTTCTCAGACAGACCAGATCCATCAATGCTCTGCACGGTTTTGCAACCAGCATGGTCTGACCATTTGTCTGTTATCTGTTCACCAGCTCCAGGAAATATTGTCGATGAATGGCAAGTGAATGAAAGCTGAAATTCATCTTTTTGTCATATTCATATTGTCGGAATTTCCGACCTGATACTGCACTTGCCGTTGTAAACACCGCCTCGGGAATCCACCCGTGCCATGCCAATGCTGTCTCAAATGAAATGTAGCTACCGGGAGCAAAGGCCTGGGCCAGGACAAACGGGTGACAGGTATAGTCTCGGAAGCGCTCATCAAGCATATACAGACCACGCTGAAAGCGAACCAGTTCTTTCGCTTTTATTGCACGGTTAACCAGGTTGTAACGGGACTGTGGGCTTCCACTCACCAGTCGCTTCAATTGAGAGGCTCTGAAAATTGTGTTCGTAAATCCCTTTTCAATAATTTTATTCGTCAGGGTATGCATATTTTACAAAACACCACATACTTTCAAAAAATGAAAGTATGTGGTATTTATTCATAAAATCTGACTCTGTTAAGGTGTTATTAATTTGGGGGGCTTTTTTTTATTTTGGGGCTTTTTTGCGCTTAGATGTGGCAAATGAGCATTGGGTACTACTTTTCATCCAAAAAAATAATACCCTCCTGTTTTGGGTGGGCCTTGAAATTTTATTTTCTTTTGTTCGCGCAGCTCTTTTAACCAGCGTTCTAATGTTCGTTGCGGCAGATTCAGGGCGGCTTTAATCTCTTTAGATTTTTTGCCGGGGTTGGCTTTTATGAAGTCTAAAAGATTGTTTACTCCGCCACCTGATGTTTCGCCCATTGGAAACAATGTGACTTTAAAATTATCGGCAATTATTTCAAAAACAGGCGCAGGTGATCCTGCATCTGCCATCGATTGGATCACCCGTTTAATTCCGGAACCATACTTTTCAATGATGCCTGCCTCTTTGAATATCGAAGCAATCTGTTTGTTTCTGGGATTGGATGCCAGCCTTCCGGAAAGGATATCCTGCATTTTCATTCCTTTGGGAAGCGGACCCGGGTTGAAGAATTCCATTCAATGCCTTCTATCACTCACCCTTTTCCATTTGCTTTACCTTCCCAACGATCTCAAGTAAAAATGCCAAAAATACAGCTACCATAAAACTGGCAACAAAGGTCAAGACAACGATCAGTTTTTTATTTGGCTTAATATGTTTTTCCGGGATGGTCGGTTCTTTGATGATGACGGTACTTTTGATATTTTCAAGTTCAAGGCGAAGATTTTCAAGTGTCAGGCTCGTTTTCTGATACCTTTGCTCCAATTCAGCCACTTTGTCATTCAAATTATTCAAATAGACTTGTCCGTTCCGGATCTCGTTGGTATACAGAAAAACTGTCAACGCATCCCTATTGCGGGTATTCAGCGCCTCAAGCTTCTTTTTTTCCAGATCATCTATTTTGGCTTTGCTCTCCGCAGCCTGTTTTTTTGTTTGAATGACGTTTTCTTTTAACATATTGCGGTCAAGCATGACTTTTTTTATCTGAATTTTAGTCTTTTGAACCAAAATCGCCTGTTTCTCTTGAATCACAGCAGAAATTTTATTCAGCAACTCACTTATGATTTTTTTGGCCAATTGCGGATCGGAAGATTCCAATGAAATATTCACCATATCGGTTAATTTGGGAATAGACGCGTTCACCTTAGGCATTTGGTCACCCGGAATAGCAAGTGCTTTGAGAATATTTCTGTCATAGGCCCCACTATTAATTATCTCGGCAATCTCTTGCGGAGGTGTAACCAGATTACCATCAGCATTCCTGCCTGACTCTATAATGGCATTGACGTAATAAATTTTCGGCAGCATAAAGCTGATGATAACAACAGCCACAGTTGTAACAATGGTGATAGCAAATATTATCCATTTACGCTTCCATAGAACTAAAAACAGGTCAGCAAGTTCAATTTCATCATTGTCACACTGGCGCTGGTCAAAGTCGATTTGGTTTTGCATGTGAGCCCTCTTCATGGGTATAGTATTTTGGGCGCGCAATCTGGTGGTCACGCCGACATTAATTATTTGCAGACCGAATACATCAAAGTATACAGCCGACCGGGTACCGCCCTCCTGCTATATAATTAGCCCCTTACGTAATGAAACCGCCTTTAAATTTTTGTATAGCTCCGCTCTGTCGGTTACTTTTCATAAGTACCAACTAAATAAACGCGGATAATGATAAATCAGTTGCTGATTTAAAGAATATTCCTCAGTTGAATCAACAACGTTGGATCTTCACACAACTGGACGTCCAAGTTCTGTACCTGCTGGTATAAATTTTTAATCTGCGCTTTTATCTGGTCATACTCATCTATTTTAATTTTAAGAAACTTTAAGGATAGACTTGTAAACGCTTTAAGTCCAGATGGCGTGATATGGTAAAAATATGCTGTTTTATTAGAATTATTTTTAAACCGTTCCACGCGGATCTGGCCTTTCTCAACAAGGGCAGATACACAATAATTAACCTTTCCCAGGCTGACACCTGTTTGCTGCATCATTTCTCTTTGGGTGAGGCTGGAATCGTCTTTCAAAATGGACAGAATTTTATATCTGATTTCTTCATCCATTGATGCGTTCATGACGTGAACACTTATGGCAAATCAGCAGGAAGGTCAAGCTTTTTTTACGAAATTGGGGGGGGGCTTTTGCATTCGCGAAGTAGTCGTTAGGCATCAATTAGCTGACAATAAGAATAATATTATAATCCATTACAGGACATTAAAAAAACCTGTAATGGATTATCTGTTTTATAATTTAACCACTAAACACAACCATGAGTTGTGCACGGCGCTGGAAGATTTTCTTTGATGACTGTATTTTGGCTGCAAACCGGTACTCTCCTGTTGAACCGATTTTAAAAATATCCGGCTTCAGGCCGTTTTTCACCATTTCATGAACAACGTTGGCGGCCCGGGATGCGCCTAACTCCAGATTGGATGGATATTTTGGGGTATGGATGGGATCCGAATCTGCATATCCGTTGACATAAACTTTAACATCATAGGGTTTAAGGAATAGCGCCAGTTTCTTTAAAAAGGATTGGTATTCTTTGGCCAGGGCAGCGCTGCCGGAAGAAAAGAGGATTGGCAGGGTATTGTTAATTTTTGCGCACCTGCCGTCTGCCGCCATAATCTCTATCCAGTCTTCAAGGCCGGCCTTTTTAACAGCCTGTTCAATATCCGGAAATTTTGCCGGCACATTTAATTTACCAGATCCTTTTACACTATTCTTCCTATCCGTATCCGGTGTGGGCGAAACCCGAATCTGTGTTGTCTTATTTTCCGGGGTTTTTTTTATGTCATAAATGTTCTGGTATTTTGCAACTGCACCGGCAAGACGTTTTTTTTGCGCCTCGAGCTGATAAATTTTTTTCTCTTTCACTTCAACAGAGTCATGAAGTAACTTTGGAATGTTTCTTCCGGAATCAGATATACGGTTTATTTTGAGTATAAGCCAGTCAAGGTCTTTCTGAGTATCATGGATTTGTTCATTCAAAACGCCCACCTGGGTCCGGTAGTCTCCAAGGATTCCCTCAAGTTCTATAATTGAATAGGTTTCCGGATCAAGTTGAAGTGTTTGGTAGGCGCTATTTGTAATATTGACACAATAAAAAAGTATTATGTACAAAGATATCAGGACAAACACCACCCTGCCCGGGAATGTTGATGTCAAAGGATAAGATCCCATGTGTCCCCCTGTTAGGATTCTGTTAATTTAAATAAACGTTTTGTTTCAGATATATAACACCTGGAACGTGCTTAGGAATGAGTTCGAAATAACTTAACCTGGCAGCGCGGGCGTCTCGCCCGCATCTTTACAATACCTGCGAACATGCGGGCGAGACGCCCGCGCTCCCGGATATAACAAAATGGGCTAATTATTTAAGACCCGTTCCTTAGCATCATCCATTACCTGCAATACCTACAGGCCACCAGACCATACCTTTTTTCGAAAAATTAATTCTCAATCTTAACCGGGCCAAGGTGATGCCATATTCTCCCTGGGTAATATCCATCACTTCCGTTCCCCTTAACCAGGATTGCGTATGCACCTGGACTTCATCCTGGTTTACCGAACCCCGGCCCGCTTTCATGTAAGCATCCACATAAACGCCACGAACTGTTTCGACCAGTTGCCGATATCCATCGGCAACAGCAGCACGCTCCGCCATGAGTATTGCTTCCCCTTTTGTTAATGCATTTTCAGGCTCAAGCCCTTTGCCAGTCACCTGAAACGTGACAACTTTTTGATTGGCAGCATTGCCTGCAGAAGAATCCAGAACGCCTCCCGGCCCTCCCCTGCTACAGCCCCATAAGGATAAAGCAATTAAACATGCAGACAAAGCCAATAGTTTCTTCATAGCACCTCTCTCCCTTCCGCAGTTGGCAATTTCAAAATCAAATGCGTCGGTCATTGATTCATATATCGTATTCATGTTAAAGACGAATCGTCAGTTAGGGCTTTGAACTTTAGAAACATTGATTTTTCAATATTTACAGTTAAAATAAAGCCGACACCCCACGGTTAAAACGGACAACGAAATGCAATCCAGTTTGAACTATTATAACAACCATACAAAATTTGTACCTTATTTCATAAAAAAAACTGGCCGGGTGTTTACCACAGGTATACTTTTGGTTTTAATATGTTTAAAACCTTTGGCTGCCGGGCATCTTAAAGAAATTGCCACCTATTACATTCGATTTGATCTTAAAAGTTCAAGCCAGCGGATCACCGACGGAAAACTGACAATGCTGCCGGCACATGAGGAGTTCAGGGCGGCAAATTTTTCTTATTTTCCGATATCCGGCATTATCCCGGCCCTGCCCCAGGAAATGGCCCAGACCATTGAGGCCAAAGCAAAACAGAATGCATTTATTCAATTGCTGGAACAAAAGGGACTAAAATCAGTAACAACCCGCAATTATGATACCGTTATCAGCTATGAAGGCTGTGTCCAGATGCCTGTTGCCCTATTTATTTCGTCGTATGACGATACAAATAAAGGATTTCCTTATACTGCCCGGGTTCTTTTCAGCCCGTTAAGCTTTCCGGATGAGTGGGAATCATTGCATCGCCAGTTTAAAATTAAAGAACTTCTTGACAATTTTCTCCTTTTATTCCAATAGCCTTTTTAAATAAACCATGAAAAATAAAATTCAATTATATGTTTTCCTGACTATTTTGGGTCTTTTTCTGACCATTTTCACATCTTTGCATGTTTGGGCCCAAACATCTGGCATTATTTTGTCCGATGATCAGGGCAAAACAATTTATGCAAAAAATCAGAATCAACCTTTAATTCCTGCATCAACCTTGAAAATACTGACCAGCCTTGCGGTAATCAGAACGTTAGGTCCGAATTTCCATTTCCAGACATGGGCCTATTACGACAAAACAACATGTGACCTCTACCTGAAAGGATTTGGAGATCCTTTATTTGTCTCCGAGGAAATAACCAAATTTGCGCATCAAATATCAGGCCATATTTTTAAACAGGTATCTGAAGGCCAAATCTCATCTGCGGTTATCCGAAATATTATTGTGGACCAGACCTATTTTACGCCCCAGATTACAATTCCCGGCGCCGGATCCTCCACCAATCCCTATGACGCCACAAACGGATCGCTGTGTGCCAATTTTAACACAATTTTTTTAAAATGGGACAGTCGGAGCAGGCAATATATTTCTGCTGAAAAGCAAACCCCCTTTCCAGACATTCTGGCACAGCAGATTGCTCCCGGATCAAAAGGAACAGACAGAATTCTTCTATCCTATGATCTTCGGCAAAATTATCCGGGCATACTGATGCACTATTTTTTAAAGACGTCGGGGGTAAACATAACAGGCACTGTCCAGAAAGGCATTTTTGCAGGATCTAATAAAAACTGCATTGTACACACATCCTCCTTTAGTCTGGCAGACATTGTTCAAAAGTTGCTGCAATTTTCAAACAACTTTATTGCAAATCAGCTCATGCTGACCATGGGAGCCCGCACATCCGGTCCGCCGGCTACCCTTGAAAAAGGAACTGCTGTCCTGGATAAATTTGCAGAAGAAACGCTGGGTTTAAGGGGCGTCTCAATTATTGAGGGCTCCGGCTTGTCCCGGCGCAACCGAATAACGCCTGCTCAAATGAGGGATATACTTATTGCATTTATGCCCTGGTATGAATTTTTAAGAAGAGATGGAAATGAATTTTATAAAACCGGTACGCTGTCGGATGTCAGAAGCCGTGCAGGCTTTATTCGTGGGAAAGATAACCGGCTTTACCCTTTTGTGATCATGCTGAATCAAACCAGCACCGGATATGACGCCATCAGGCGTATGCTTAAAGAAAAGGTTGATCTCCAATAATCTTTATTGTTTAATCCACCATGAAGGACATGAAGAATGGCTTTATTCATGTCCTTCATGCTAAAACATCAAGCCCAGTACAGTTTATACTTTAATTAAATTTTAAATTGCTGCTTCTTTGGTTGTGAGGATTGCAAAATTTTCTGAAACCCCGCAGATGGGTGGCGTTTCATTCAAACACCAACCTAATCCCTTGAATGTTCTATATAGGCATAGGCGCTGTGATTGTGAATAGATTCAAAATTCTCTGCGCTCACGGAAAACCAGGTGATGTTGGAATCTTCGATAAGTACCTTGGCCACATCCCTTACAATATCTTCGACAAATTTTGGGTTATTGTACGCTTTTTCCGTGACATATTTTTCATCTGCACGTTTCAGCACGGAATAAATATCACAGGATGCAGCCTGTTCAACCAGATTGACAATCTCTTCAATCCAGATAAATTTATGAAACCGGGCCGCAACAAGCACCTCTCCCCTCTGATTATGGGCGCCATAGTCCGAAATTTCCTTAGAGCAGGGACATACTGAGGTGACAGGCACCGCAACCTTTAACACGATGTCTGCTTTTTTCCGACCATTGGAAGAACCAATGATCGTGCAATTATAGTCCATCAGCCCCTTGGATT
Organism: Desulfobacter hydrogenophilus; assembly: GCF_004319545.1. Classification (NCBI taxonomy): domain Bacteria; kingdom Pseudomonadati; phylum Thermodesulfobacteriota; class Desulfobacteria; order Desulfobacterales; family Desulfobacteraceae; genus Desulfobacter; species Desulfobacter hydrogenophilus. Next base: position 5,097,541 of record NZ_CP036313.1, read on the forward strand.
GGGTGCAAGGAGATGTTTTTTCGATGAAATAAGGAAAGGATATATCAATATGTGCAGACTTTGCCCCAAGAGAGGCCTTCATATCTTCGAGAATGCTGGTCAGAGAATCAAGTGACACTGGCGTATTAACGGTATGAAGCAATTCAACAAAGCGACTCATATGAGTCCCTTTGCACTGATGGGGTAAATCCACATACATATTGACTTCAGCAACTGTAGACTGGGAGCCGTTTGCTTTATCCCGGACAATCACCGGGTGCTTAAGCCCCTTAATGCCGACTTTATCAATGGGGATATTCCGAAAATCCGGCTGATTCTGTATATCAATCATCATGACATCTCTAAAAGATAATCAGCGGCGATGTTACCCATTGCCCTGAATATATTCCCTTTTATATGTTTATTTTGCTGGTACATCCTTTCAAGCATATCTGCAACATCCTGCCTTTTCGTGTAACCAGCACTTGGGCATGTATTAACAAATTCCGGCAGATCACAAACGTTTGCAAAACTGTCAATCTCATGTTTCTCAACATAGGACAAAGGCCTGATGATATCAAAGCGTCCATCGAAAAATGACTGATTAGGCTTCATTGTTCCTATTTTACCGGCGTAAAAAATATTAATGAACAATGTCTCAATCAAATCATCTTTGTTGTGCCCTAATGCAAGTTTTTTACACCCATGCTCCCGGGCAAGTTCAAACAGGCGGTTACGCCGCAGCTTGCTGCATAAAAAACAGGGATTTTTCTTGTTTTTATCAGAATGAGCAACTCTGCCGTAATTGGTTTTCTCCACCACCATCCCCGGATGAAACTCCTTATATCTTTCATTTATATAAGAATCCAATTTTTTAACAAAAGAATTGTCAAACCCCGGATCTAAATAAACAGGAATCAATTCAAATGCTACAGGGGCTTTTCTTTTTAAAGAAACAAGAAGATGAAAAAGGACCAAACTGTCTTTTCCGCCGGATATCCCCACCAGTATCCGGTCGTTATTTTCGATCATCCGCCAATCGTAAACCGCCTTGCCAAGCAGATGCATCAAACGCTTTGTCAGCCCTTTAGCCAAAACAGATTATTTGGCATCAGACCCAGAATCTTTTTTAACAACGATCCGGCCCGCGGCAATTTCACGCAGGACAGTTACAACATCCTCGTTTCTATAGGATGGTACAAGGAAATCAGCTCCTTCTCTAACCTGGCGGATTCGTTTGGCTGCCAGATGTACAAGCGTGAAGCGATTATCTACATTTTTTAAACAATCTTCTATAGTTACACGTGCCACAGCACTTTCCTTTCTATAATTTTATTGTAATCTCAAGGGACTTGCAAAAAAATCAAATTGAAAAACAATAAATCAAAGGATATTAACAACCTCATAAACCCGTTTTCCGCCCGGTGCCTGAACAACAGCCTCGTCGCCCAATTCTTTTCCGATCAAGGCCGAACCAAGGGGGGAAGAGACAGAAATTTTACCTTTTTTAATATCAGCCTCATCCTCACCGACAATCATGTATTCCTGTTCTTCTTCGGTATCCAGGTTCTCCACAAGAACGCGGCTGGCAAACCGGATCACGTCCTTACCCACAGAGGCAGGATCGATTACTTTGGCGCTTCCGATCTTATAGGAAAGCTCACCGATCCTGCCTTCAATAAAAGACTGGCGTTCTTTTGCAGCATGGTATTCGGCATTTTCAGACAGGTCTCCATGTGCCCTGGCCACTTCAATGGCTTTGATTATCTCAGGACGATCCACGGTTTTTAATTTTTCCAGTTCTTTTTTCAAGGCTGCAAAACCTTGTTTTGTTACAGGTATCTGGTCCAAAATTTAAAATTTACTCCATAGTTATTTAATTGACAACACAGCGCATCGGCGCCTTGTCGTTTTTAATCAGCACATCCTGCCAATAATAGTACTTCCGGCACTTGTTTTATCACCGGGGCTAACACGTATGTCAAAGCCCATGGGTAGATAAAGATCCAAACGGGATCCGAACTGAATCATACCGTACCGGTCGCCTTTGTGAACTTGCTCGCGGATTTTCACGCAGTTAACAATACGCCGGGCAATCAGCCCTGCGATCTGAACACATACATAACGACGGCCATCGTCCGTTCTTATTACCAGCGCATTGCGCTCATTGTGAACACTTGCTTTATCAAAAGATGCATTTACAAACTTACCCGGATGATATTGAACCTTTTCAATCATTCCGCTAAACGGGATACGATTGACATGAACATTGAATACATTCATGAAAATACTGACCTTCCAGCAGGGTTCATCCATGTATTCACACCGGGCAATGCGTTCTACAACAATTACCCTCCCGTCTGCCGGTGAGACCAGAAGATCTTTGCCTTCCGGCACCCGACGTTCAGGGTCCCTGAAAAACCAAGTAATAAATAACGTAATCAGCAGTGCAAGCCCACCTGTTTTCAGGTATCCAAAATAAAAAAACATCCCCGTAACAAGGATGGCTGCAACAACGTATTTGACGCCTGGCATGGCAATGGGAAGCACTGCCTTTGCCGGCCATTTAGATTTGTCCATATCCCCTTACCTAATAGTTCCCGTCTACAAATAGCCAGAACCCAATAGTTATATCAAGTATATCAATATATTGTCAAGCACCTGTTTTTTCTTCAAAATGGATCTGCGCATCGGATTTTCTAAGATAAACCGGGTTCAGGGGGTGATTTTTAAAATCGAACACACCTTCATCAGACAACGCAGAAAGCACAAGAGCACAGGCACTTACCCCGTCCATGGACGGGGTAGAGAGCACGCCCTTGTCATGGGTCCGGCTGTAAATTGTTTCCCGGTATACCTTTGACCCTGAGCCGACAAACAGAGCCTCGGAACCGGCCTGGTCAATGGCGGTCTCCGGGGAACATACCATTTCCGGACCTTTTTGAAGAAGCCTGCCACGGTGGAACTGATATATGGCAGAATACACCTCTTTGCGCTTGGCATCCATCATCACGCACACAGGCTTTTGTGAATAACAAAATCTAAACGCAATACCGTCAAGACTGGAAACCCCGGCACATGGTTTTGATACAGCCCTGGCCAGCCCCTTAACCATGCTGATGCCGATGCGAAGCCCGGTAAAGCTACCCGGCCCCCTGGCTGCAATGAATCCGTCTATCCGGTCGACCGTCATCCCTTCCCTGCTTTCAACGGCTTGCTCAATCATGGGCAAAAGCCCCTTTGAATGAGTCTGCCGGCTAAACAGCCTGGACTCAAAAACAAGGGTGTTCTCTTCAAACAGAGCCATGCTTGCGCCCTGCTCTGCCGTGCTCAGGGCAAAAAGATACATTATTCCTTTTCCAGGGCGATATCCAGAACCTCCCTGACATCCTTCACACAGATGAACGTCAGCTTGGATTTCACAGATTTTGGGATATCATGAAGGTCTTTTTTATTTTTCTCCGGAATGATCACTGTCTTAATGCCGGCCCTTAAAGCCCCTAATGACTTCTCCTTTAGGCCGCCTATGGGCAGCACCCGACCCCGCAAAGAAATCTCACCGGTCATGCCTACCTTGTTGTTCACCTTTTTGCCGGTAAAAGCCGACACAAGGGCCGTAGCAATGGCAATCCCGGCCGAAGGCCCATCCTTGGGAATGGCGCCGGCGGGAACATGGATATGGATGTCGTTGGAATCAAAGGCGTCCTTGTCTATACCCAGAACTTCCTGATTGGCTTTGGTGTAAGTTAATGCGGCCCTCGCAGATTCCTGCATAACCTCACCGATCTGTCCGGTGAGTTGCAACTCTCCTTTACCCGGAAATAACGACGTTTCAATATACAAATGCTCACCACCCACTTCGGTCCATGCAAGTCCTGTGGCCAAGCCGACCTGGCTGTCTTCCTGATCCATTTCATTAATATAGTGAGGCGGGCCAAGATACTTGGTTAAATTCTGACAGGTAACGGCAAACTGCCCCTTTTGACCTTCCGCTATTTGACGGGCAATTTTTCTGCACACCGAGTCCAGTTTTCGCTCAAGCCCCCTGAGACCTGCTTCCAGGGTATATTCTGAAACAATGGACTCTATGGCGTTGGGACTGAAATGAATGGCACGACGGATCAAGCCATTATCTTTGAGCTTTCTTGGCAAAAGATGCTGTTTTGCAATGACCACCTTTTCCTGGCGGGTATATCCGGTAAGATGGATCAACTCCATCCTGTCAAGCAGGGCCGAAGGAATGGTGTCGGCCATATTCGCTGTTAGAACAAACAATACATCTGACAGATCAAAGGGCATATTCAGGTAATGGTCGGAGAACTCGCTATTTTGTTCAGGATCCAATGCCTCCAGAAGTGCAGATGACGGATCCCCTCTGAAATCATTTCCTAATTTGTCAATTTCATCCAGCATAAAAACCGGATTTCTAGTACCGCATTGGCGAAGCCCCTGTAAAATTCTTCCAGGCATGGCACCAATGTATGTTCTGCGGTGCCCCCTGATCTCGGCCTCATCACGAATACCGCCCAAAGAGACCCGATGAAACTTGCGCTTCATGGCCTTGGCAATGGCCCGACCAAGAGAGGTTTTACCCACCCCCGGAGGACCAACAAAGCAAATAATCTGCCCCTTTTTCTTTGGATTGAGTTTACGCACGCTCAAGTATTCAAGAATTCGTTCCTTGGCCTTGTCCAGTCCATAATGATTCTGGTCTAAAACCTCCTGGGCCTTTTTTATGTCTAAAAAATCCTTGGTGGTTTTGCTCCAGGGCAATTCAACAATACAATCCAAATAAGTTCTGACTACAGAGGCTTCGGAAGAATCAAAATGCATCTGTTCTAGACGAGTCAACTGTTTTAAAGCCTCTTTTTCACACGCTTCCGGCAGCTTGCATTTTTTTATTTTCTGTTTGAATTCAACGATCTCGGCAATCTTATCATCGTTTTCCCCGAGTTCTCTATGGATGGCCTTAACCTGTTCACGAAGGTAATAATCCCTCTGGTTTTTTGAGATTTCGTCTTTAACATGAGTCTGAATTTTAGCCTGAACTGTTGACAAATCCAGCTCCCTGGCTAAAAGATCATTAACACGGGTTAAGCGCTCAACAGCATCCGTGGTTTCCAGAAGGGCCTGGGCATCTTCCACCTTAAGGTTGAGGTTAGAGGCAACCAGGTCTGCAAGTTTACCCGGGGAGTCAATATGAGATAAAAGATCGCCCACATCACCTGAGAACTCGCCCTTAAGAGCTAACAGCTTTTCGCTGTTCTCCTTTACGTTGCGCATCAGGGCTTCAATCTCTATATCAAGAGAATCAGGTTCGACATCAGAAACCGTCTCCACTCGGACTTTAAAAAAAGATCGCTTTTGAACGAATTCAATAATTTTTGCTTTAGAAATCCCCTGAACCAAAGCTTTGATCCTGCCGTCAGGCATTTTAATCATCTTCTGGACCCGGGCAATAGTCCCGACATCATAGACATCTGATGGCCCCGGCTTTTCCATATCTGAATCTTTTTGGACCGACAAAAAAACATACCGGTCAAATTCCACAGACTCTTCAATGGCTTTAATGGACTTTTCCCGTCCCACAAACAAGGGAAGCAGCATATCTGTAAAGACCACCACATCCCTGACCGGCATCATGGGAATCACCTTTGGGATTTCTTCGATATTACCTTCTTTTTCAATTATTTCAATCAGATCATCTATATCTGCTTCTGCCATTTATGCTCCTTGATTACATACCGGCCATGGGCCGCGCCTGCATTTTACTACCGGGTGTATCCCCGGCACATGGTGAAAGAATATCAGACCCTTTCATAAAAAAACAGGACCAGACCGAAATCCACTTAACTTCATGTAATTTTTCGGGTTGGCCCTCACATACGGGCTTTGGTGTACCTACGCTTTAAGTTATATTTACAATATATCAGAAAAATATTTTTACAATATCCTTGAAAAAATATTTTTATCATTGGATAGTTCATTTAACTATATCAGAAAACCGTCAAACATCCCAGGTGCTTTAAAATTATATTGATCATTATCCAAGGAGTGTCATGTTCCCGCTATCCGTTTTCATTGCTGTTATGTTCTTTATTTTTGGTGCCTGTATCGGCAGTTTCCTCAACGTGGTAATTTGCCGGATGCCGGAAGGCAAATCCATTGTATCACCGCCGTCTCACTGCCCGACCTGCAACCATACGATTCCATTTTATTTCAATCTCCCGATACTAAGCTTTCTTCTACTCAAAGGGAAATGCGGCTTCTGCAACGCCCCCATTTCCATACGTTATCCTTTGGTGGAGTTTATCACCGGCTTATTGGCCCTGGGGCTTTTTCTAAAATTCGGGATGACGCCGGCTGCAATTTTTTATTTTATATTCAGCGCTGTGCTTATTGCCGTTTCTTTTATTGACCTGGATCACCAAATCATTCCGGACAAATTGTCCCTTCCCGGAATTCTCATTTTTTCCACATCCTGTCTTTTTGTGCCTCAAATGCGCTTTGTTTCAGTGATTTGGGGCATTCTGGCAGGCGGCGGCATTTTATATCTTGTGGCCCTTTGCTACTATCACATCCGCAGGCACCAGGGTATGGGGGGCGGAGACATCAAACTATTAGCCATGATTGGTGCAGCCACAGGCATAAAAGGTGTCTTTTTCACATTGTTTACAGGCTCAGTCTTCGGTACCTTTGGCGGAATGATTGCCATGGCAAGGGCAGGAAAATCCCAAAAAAGACAGACAAAAATCCCCTTCGGACCCTTTCTTTCCCTTGGCGCCATTCTCTACATTTTCTGGGGGGAGTCCATAATTCGGTGGTATATCAATTTCCTTAAATAATGTTTAAACAGCTCAACAAAGGTGCACACGTCCACAAAGTCGCCCATCTGCACCTTGCATCTGGGCGACTTTTTATTCAGACACGGTTTTTATATTCAGACACTGACAAATATTTTTACAGGCTGATAACCGTCGCATCACAGGACAAGTTGATAAATTCGGCAGCCGAGGCCATACGCGCACCCTCAATAAGATCATCATCTTTAATCTGCCGGGCCTTGGCGCAGGGCGTGCAGACTAAAATCGGCACATCATGCGCCTGAAGATATGCCAGAAGATCATCTGCCACATCACCGGTGGCCGCCCGGACATGGGTAATGATACCCTCTTTAGCCAAATACACCCCTTCATCCAGCAGGAAAAGGTTGGTATTTTTTTCTTCCTTGTGCGCTATGGTTGCAAGATGAATCGCCCGGGTGGCCCGGTTGGTGTCATTGGTGCCGCAGGATAACGCAATTACCACGTTGTTTGTCATGATTTCCTCCTAAATTGAAAAATTTTTGAAAATTTTAATAGTCTATGGAAAATGGTTGAAATACCCATGTCACACTAATATTTTTAAATTCCTTTTGAATGTCGACATACGAATTAAGCAAAAACCTCGCCCAAGGAAACCCAAATATGACAGAAAACATTAAATTCATGGATATATGCCCGCCGGCGCCTTAAATATAAAACTTAATATTCATGACAAGATAGAAGGTGACACACAAATGCTTTGTTAGGTGTCTCAAAACATTTGTGTATAGATACACATTTGCTTCGAAATCATGTAGTTAAGAATCACGGCAATCATA
>NZ_CP036314.1:0-45346 GCF_004319545.1 Desulfobacter hydrogenophilus
ATTAACAGATAACTAAACTTCGCTATTCAAGCCATTCCCAATGATTATTTTGTATTGCGGTTATGGCCTGTTGTTTTTCTTGTGAACTCATGCCTCTTGTATTAACAATATAATAGGCTTTGCCTTCATCGTCTTCACGTCTTGCACCTAAAGCATAATCGCCGTAAACGGGTTGAAAATCAGCATATGTTGAATATGCTGTATAGTCATTACCTCTAAGGGCGGCATAATATTGTCCACAATATGATGGCATCTCCGGATCAACGGCACGGATCGTAGTATAAGAATAACTGGAATCTTTAATGCTTCTACGACGACCTGTTGTAAATCTTACCTCAACAAACCGTTTATTTAATTTTTCCACGGTACAAGCAGAGCAATTGTAATTAACGAGGGCATTAATTAATTTAGGCATACCGTCTGCATCTGAATCCGGACATTTTTTTAAGAACTTTTTTCTATCATCTTTTTCATCAATTCCAAAAAAACGCTTTAAGGATGGGTTACACTCTGGTGGACGATCCCCCGAAGATAAACACAAGATGGATTCACAAGCCAATTTTTCTTCGTTCGTTAAATCGTCATCTCCCCATGAAAGAGACGTTCCACTTAAAAACAATATACAGGCAAAGAAAATTATATTTATTGCTGAAAAATTTTTCATTTTAAAATCCTTAATTTTTGTGTTTCCGCTTGAAATCCGGAATCGTTTCCTATTTCGGCTATGTCCTCAATTTTTCGTCCTTCTTTGGTCCGTTTGATGAAAATCACCAGATCAACCGCCTCTTGGATTAAATCATCCATGGGATTCGGCACAACTTCGGCAATCAACTGCTGCAACCGAACCAACCCCCCGGCACAAGAATTGGCATGAACGGTGCACACTCCACCAGGATGACCGGTATTCCACGCCTTTAACAGATCAAGGGCTTCACCGCCTCTAACTTCACCAACAATGATTCTGTCCGGTCGAAGCCTCATAGTGGCTTTAAGAAGTTGCCGCATATTGGTGTTCAGGTTTGTACGCAGCATCACCTTATTTCTTGACAAGCATTGTAATTCGTTGGTGTCTTCAATAATGACAAGACGTTCATCGCCTGCAATATTTACCAATTCTGCAAGGATCGCATTTGTCAGGGTCGTTTTTCCGGAACCTGTTCCTCCCACCACCAGGATATTTTTTTTGTTTGCAACGGCATCGCAGATCATTTGTTGCTGATCCGGTGACATGATTCCGGATCGCACGTAATTATCCAGGGTAAATATATTGATCGCCTTTTTGCGTATCGTGAACGTGGGATTTTCCACAATTGGAGGGAATAATCCTTCAAATCTGCTACCGTCTATAGGCAACTCCCCTTCAACAACGGGGGAATCCTTTGTAACGATAATACCAAGCATAGATGCAACTTGGCTTAGTATTCCGGAGGCGGATGATGCAGGAATGGCGGATACTTCAATCATTCCCTTGTCAAACGTATCAAGCCATAATTTGCCGTCAGGGTTGAGCATAACCTCAATTACGTTATCATCATCCAGGGCCTGGGTAACAATGGGACCTAAATTATGCTTCAAACTATCTAAAACAACGCTCATTTCCATTCCTTTCCTTTCTAATCTTTTCTTAGAAAACAAAAAGCGGGGAGACTGTATCAATTATTGACGATTGGGGGATAAACCCAAGATACCGACTATCCAACGAATATTTTGTATTGCCGACCACAACTAATTGCTCAGAAGGCACTATGCCTGTTTTCGGAGAAAAAGGTGTAATCGTTCGGCCTTTACTGTCGATATTAGACGCCGGCGGCAAGTGGAATGTCTGACCTGATAGAAAAGCAACTCTTTTCATTAATGGAATACCAGGGGAAACATATTTCGCGGCAAAAGGATTTTCATTAAGGTCCGGATAAAAAACTACAATAGACCCTATTTTTATAGGCTGATTTGTTTTTAAATATAAACCAACTGGCAAGCTTGCCGTTGCGTTTATATAACAATAGTTAGATATAAACAGGATCACTATGGCTGTCAGGCTAATTACAAATAACAAGTGTTTCATAGTCATGCTGCCTCAATTTTGGTTCTTTTTAACAATTCTTCATCTTCAAAAAACAACATTTGTTGACCATAAATTGGATTATGCCCGGCGACGAAAATTAACATATCACCAGGGGCAATAATGTTCTTATTCCCATCTTTTAAGGGGGCTTTTAGCCTTGAACATTCATCCGGAGTTAATAATGGGCGGGCGACTTCATTCATTTGTATAGAGGCATTTCTCATGCTGCCAATTCGGTCGCCGGATACACTTATCTTTTTATCCACAACCGTTGTTTTTCCGGTCATTTCAGACAAAAGCCTCGCTGTTTCTGGCTTGTTAGGTGCATAGGCAAGCCTGACATGACAGTTTGATGTGATTGATTCTTCCTTCGTGTATTCTTTGTGTAGTTGGGATAAATCTTGAACAATGACGTAAGCCTTAATGCCGTAACCGGCCATAAATGCCAAGGCTTTCTCTATGATTTCCAACTTACCCAGGCTGGTGAACTCGTCCAGCATGAGTAATAGCCGATGTTTATAATGGGCGACGGCTTTTCCCTCTTTGAACTCCAATTTTTCGGTCATTTTACGCAAAGCTAAATTAAAAAAGACACGAAGCAAGGGTCTTAATCTATCCAGATTTGCGACAGACACCACCAAATATAAATCTACTGGCTGCTCAGATCCCATAAGATCAGATATTGCAAAATCTGATACTGATGTGTTTTTAGCCACGGTTGGGTCACGATATAATGATAAGTTGGTTATAGCTGTAGAAACAACGCCGGATAATTCTCTATCAGCTTTAATCACAGCTTCCCCGGCATAACTATCAATTGAATTTTTGATATTTTCGGCATAGCTGTTGTCCATCGTCGGGAACCGTTGCATTAAAATATTTTTGTGGTCCTCGTCCATAATTGCATAGAGTAAATTTTTTATATCGCCGTCGTTATCACTTTTCGTTATTTCAGCCACAACATCGGATAGGGCAGCATTCCTTTTAACAACAATTGTATGTAAAATTAATCCGGTTAAAAAAGCATACCCGGCCTGAGTGAAATAATCTTTCATTCCCTTGCCATCAGGATCACAAATCATTTGGGCAATATTTTGGGTATCCGCGATAGCTTGGCTGCCGGATAGCCTAATTTCAGACAAAGGATTCCACCGGGCAGAAGAATGGCTTTCATCTGCCGGATCAAACCGCAAAGTTTTATGTCCTATTTTCGCCTTATATCCAGCAGTTAAAGCGTAATTTTCTCCTTTTATATCAAGAGTTATGCTTGATCCCTTCCATATCAACAAACTTGGGATAACAAGCCCAACGCCTTTACCGCTTCTAGTTGGAGCAAACGCTAATATATGTTCAGGGCCGTTATGGATTAAATATTTTGTGCCATTCTTAACGGGGAAACCACCGACATAAACGCCTTCATCTTCTTCCAAACCCATATCTTTAAGTTCTTTTTGTTCTGCCCAGGTTGCGGTGCCGTGCAATTTAGTATTGGCCTTGGGTTTCTTTTTAAGCAAAAAAATAAAAAAAGCAGCAGAAACAAGGCCAAATACACCTAAAATTATATCCACCTTGTTGGACACGGGTTTTGTTAATAATGATTGCCATTCAAAGACTTTCCAGGGCCAATAAAAGTGCCTAAATATCGGAGAGCCTAACCGGGGATCATATTTATATGCGTTCGCTATGGTTTGCGTAGCATAGCTCATGCAGACTATAGCCCAAGAAATAAACCCCAAAGGAAAAAGCCAGGAAAAAACATTTCTCTCCACGGTTGCCTGCCTAAGACCGTATTTTGCTTTCATCTTCCGATCTCCTGTCCCTTATCTTTCGCCAAAAACGGAATTTTTGATTGAAGTTGCCTTTCAATGCGGCTTTTACCCATCTTACACTTTGAGAGATCATTAAAATCTGTCATCCCCTGCCGTATGCTCGCCTCAGAAAATTTGGGAATAATCACTTCACCACCCACCGCTTTGGCGGCTTTTTCTGCTTTTTCAACACCAACATTGTTTTTAAGGGCATGATCATTGTCCGCACAAAAATATAAATCAGCAGACGGCATCAACTCTCTGATTTGTTTAGCAACATTTTCAAGGTTGTTGGCATCGAAACAAACGACAGCCGGGAGGTTGCTTATATCGTGCAGCGTTTTACCTGTCGAATAACCTTCGGCAAGAAGAACAGGCTTGTTTTCGTCTAACTCTCCCAGGATATGACAGTTGCCCGTTTTCTTGCCACCTGAAAGAAATTGTTTAGAACCATCCGAATTAATGAATTGAAGCGTTTCAATTTTTTTTGTTTTTGGATTAACGGCTGGTATGATAAGCCTTCCACTTTTATCTTGTCTGTATTCTTTCCCGCCATTGACACCTTTTGCAGAAAGGTAAGGGTGATCTGTTGTTTTTTCGGCGTTGACATAAATTCCAAAAGCGGTTTTAGCGGCCTTTTCAAAGCCTTCCTGACGATCTTTAATTAATTCATCTGCTTTTTTAAAGGCCTGATCCAGTTGGATATCGACATGACCCTCAAATTTAAACTTAATAAATTCATCGGTTCTAAAATTTTTGATCTGTCCGGCAGGCCTGCCGTCTGGATGAAGAACATATTCACCGGATTTTTTTTTATTTGTATCACCTTCTACCTGGACCCGATGTTTTTTCCCATCGGCAATTGGATTATCAATCAAAGCACCTATTCGGGAAGCATTTTCCCGAAATTGATCAAAAACTTTTTGCATATCAACACCTTTTTTTTCTTGAGGTCCTAACCACTTCTGGAAAAGTTGCTTATCGGCATCGGGTCCAATGAACCAAGATTTTTGATTCGTATCCCATTTTGCCCCCAGGTCTTTGGCTTCATTTTTTTCGGCATAAGGAACATTGATATAAATTTTTTGTGTTACATTGTGAGATTTTTCTTTAATTGTCGGCTGGTTAGCTTTCTTTTCAAGGCGTTCTGACTCACCCAAACCATCTTTAAAACCGATATTCCAAGCTAGGGAATTATCCGTTGAATCCATTGGATTTACCAAATTCGCTCCGGACAGAAATCCGGCCTTGTATGATTGACTCAATTTTTGATCTTCACCCTGATCAATTTTAATACCTGACTGTTTCGCATAAGATCGAATGTCAGCAAGAACGTGGGTCATGTCTTTTTTGGTCAACTCATCCTTAGCCAAATCTGTTAAAGTCTGTTCCGCTGATCCTGCCACTACATTGTTGTCGATTGACCGCTCCTTATCCATACTAAGTATATAATCTGCAATTTTTTCAGCGTCTTTCATCGCAAAGCCTAATTCTTTGGCCCGATCTTTATCGCCCAATGCAGATAACCATCCGGCAACATAATTTACGTTGTTCTCCTGCTCTGCAGGATCATACCCAAGGCCAATTTGAGAACAGATAAGCCAGGTCGAAATTTCAGCCCGTAATTCTTCTTTTGCCCTGCCTTCCTTACTTGTAATATCTTTGTCCCGATCCAACATAGTATGGTGTCCTGTCGCATGGGCCAATTCATGGAAAGCAGTTGAATAATACTTTGATTTGTTACTAAACTGTGCTTTGGTAGGAGTTTCAATGATATGAGTTGACGAACGATAAAATGCCCGGTCAAGCTGACTCTCTATAATTGGCATGCCAGACGCTTTTAATATTTTTTCCGCTTTTTCTTCCGGCGCCCAGGACGGCACAGGCTGTTTGTATGGCTCCATGCCCTCCACTTGAGTTGCATTAAACAATGAAAAGGATTTGAAAACAGGCTTATCAACAGACACCAATTTTTCTTTGCCATTTTCGTCAAGGACAGGTTTTCCGTTCACAAGTTCTTCTTCCAGGCGAGTGGGCGAATAATAAAAACCAGCACGCGATTTTTCACCTTTCCGGACTTTGCAATTTAATTTTTTTGCCTGGTTAAACGTCAACCATCGGGGATCATTATACCCACTCAATGCAAGATTAATGAGATTCACCCCCTTATAACCGTTATTTGTGGTTACGTTTTTAGGGATTTCAAGAAGCTCTCCTTCTTTCCATGGTTTTTGCCACGGGGCTTTACCGCTTTTAATGGCTTTAAGAACTTCTTTGCCAAATTCATTTAATTTATCCTGATATCTACCCATTTAAGCCTCCCCATCTAAAAAAAATTCAGGGGGGGCTTGCTCAAATCCGTAAACAGCGGCTATGTGTTTGGCTACATCAGGGGAATTTTCCGCAGAGTCAAAATCAAAAAATTCAAGTTGAAGATCCAGCCATTTTTTATATTCAGCTAAAGTCATTCCTCGTTGATTGGCATATTCTTTCATTTCGTTTTGGCCCATTTTTTAAATATCCTCCTTAAATTTGGGTTTTCCATTAGTATCAAAATATGTTTCCCGGCAACCTGGAAAGCCTGAACATCCCCACCAATATTGTGTCTTACCTCTCTTATCTTTTTTCTTTGCCGCCCTGCGGATCAACGGCTTTCCACAGCCCTGACAACTAAATTTTGACAAAGCCGCTGGTTTTTCTTTTTTTGGGGTTAAATCTGGCTTCCCTTTTTTATCCGGATAGGTTGTTGTGCATTCTGGATACCCGGAACAGCCCCAAAATACGCCGTTTTTACCTTTACGCTGACGTAATTGTTTATTGCAATTAGGGCAGGCAAACCCTGGCTTTTCTTTAAAATTTTGTACGGTCCCGCCTTTAATATGATCAATTTCCGCTTTCACCCAGGCGGCGATATCTGCCTGAAATTTTTCAGGGTTCCCGTTATTAGATGCAATTTCATTTAATGCAAATTCCCAATCTGCCGTAGTGACAGGATTAGAAATAGATTCAGGCAGTACCGTTAACGCTTCTTTGGCCTTGTCAGATGAAATGATATTTTTCCCTGATACAACGAGATAACCCCGAAATTTTAAACCGTCTATGATGGCAGCCCTGGTTGCCTCTGTGCCTATGCCTTTTACTGTTTCCGATTTAAGTATTTTTTTTGCTTCTTTATCTTCAACATATTTGGCTATATTTTCCATATCAGCAATCAAGGTGCCTTCGGTGTAAGCTGCTGGGGGTCTGGTCTGCTTAGTTGTTACACCGGTTTTTTCACAATTCACCGGGTCACTTTCTTTAACGGTGGGCAATTCGGAAGTTTGGTCTTTATTTTTGCTTTCATCGTCAAAAAGAATTTCTTTCCATCCCCAAATAACAGGGGTGGTGCCGGTTGTTTTAAAAAATTCTTCACAACATTCCGTTATGATAGTCGTGGAATCAAATTCATAAGCGGCCATGAATTGGGCGATATACCGCCTGCGGATCGCGTCATAAACCTTTAATTCATCGTCATTCATGCCGTTAATATTTGGTGCTTCGGTGGTGGGAACAATCGCAGTATGAGCGGTTATTTTTTTATCATTAAAGCACCTGGGAACTGCGTCTACCTTGCAAGCTTCCATGAATTTTTCAAGGCTGTTATCTGCTACCACAATGGCTTTTAATGTTTCTTGGACTTCGGAAAAAGCCCCGCTTGCAAGATACCGGCAATCTGTCCGAGGATATGTCGTGGCTTTGTGTTTTTCGTAAAGAGCTTGGGCTATTTCAAGCACCTTCTTTGCCGCCATTCCCCATCGTTTGGAGCAATACGTTTGTAGGGCAGAAAGCGAAAAAGGAAGTTCAACTTCTTTTTTTTTTCTGGTTTTTTCCGCTTTCCGGACGATTCCTTTTTGTCCCTCAATTTTTCCGGCAATTTGTTCAGCAACGGATTTATCAAGGCACCGTTTATTAAAGTCTGCCAAATTTTCCGGTACTTGCCAGGTGGCATCATAAATGCCTGCCTCAGATTTAAATGTTGCTGTAAGCACATGATAATCAACGGGTTTAAAATTAGCTATTTCAGCATCCCGGTTTACCACAAGAGCAATGGTAGGGGTTTGGACCCGCCCCACAGAAAAAACGCCTTGATGCCCGGCCTTTTGAGCAAGTAAAGTAAAAGCCCTCGTTAGATTCATTCCCACAACCCAATCAGCGACACTTCGGCTATAAGCAGAATCCCGCAAGCCTTTATAATCAGCGTTTGGCATAGGTGCGGCCAAGGCGTGTTTAAGTGCTTTGCTATTTAATGCCGTTATCCATATCCTTTCCGTGGGACCGCTCCATGCCAATTCTTCAAGCACTTCGTCAATTAAAAGCTGCCCTTCTCTGTCTGGATCACCGGCATTAACAACGGTATCAGTATTTTTGAGTAATTTTTTAATTGTTGCTATTTGGCCTTTAGTTTTAGAAATGGGTTTCCTTTGATAATCCTGGGGCAATATTGGTAAATTATCAAAAGACCATTTTTGGAACTGTTCGCCGTAATCTTGAGGGTTCCATAATTCAAACATATGCCCAAAACACCAGGTGACTGTATCTTGCCCACATTCTATAAAAGAGCCGGATTTTTTTGTTATGCCGAGGCTTTGAGCAATTTCTCTGCCGAGTGACGGTTTTTCTGCAATGTAAAGTTTCATCTACAATTTCCCTTCGTAAGGTTCGGTAAAATTTAAATCTTTAACGACGACAACGTTTAGTCGATACCCAGGCCGGATATTCAAAGTTGGTGACATATTCATGTGTTTGGAAAGCAGGCTCATGGTAGTTTGGCCCATCTGTTCAGCTACAGCAGATCCCATAGATTCGCTGAAAGTTGTCGAATCGCTGGTGTCTTTATTTAAAGAATCTATTGCAAATGCCGTGGTGCCGGTTACTATGCTCATAAGGAGAGCATGACCATAAATTCGCAAATAATGATTATCTACCTGATCTTTTAAGCCCGAATATCCAAGCTGATCTGCTCCCGGCATATCGTTTAACGTCATTGTTCTACCATCTGGAAATATTAATCGTTTCCAGACTACAAATAACCTTTCCTGTCCCATCAAGACTTGGTTTTGGTACTGACCAAAAACTTTTGTACCTTGAGGAATCAGGAGATTATCACCGGTTGCGGTATCCCATACGTTCTGGCTAATTTGACAGCTTATATAGCCTGCTAAAGTAGAATTTATGCCTGTAATTAACACTGAGGGAAGAATAGAACCTGTTTTAATTGACAAAGCATTGGTCTCTTGGTCCATCATATAACCGTTATCCCATTCTCCCCCACCATCATCATTGGACCCATCACTTTCAGTATTAGATTGCAGGGCAGAAAGGGTAAGAGAAGTTTTGCCACGAGATGACCCAAGAAACGTGGCTGTTCCATTCTTCTTCGTAAGGCCATTTTGATTCAATTTGTTTAAGCTTGATTTCGCTTGCGCTAATTCCTGTTTTAATGCACCCAGGCGGGATGAACTATTTGATATTGTAAAATCAGTTGAGGTAAAAATCGGCGTGTCTTTTTGATATTTGATTAATGGAGATGTTAAAGCAGATCTCTTTAATTCAAACCGATATTGCATTGCTTCTAATTTTTGTTTTTCGATAAGTTTGTTAAAGGCGGCTTTAGATTTTTTTTGGGGTTTTGAAGCCGCTATAACATGAATAGGCTCTCTATCTGATTTTTTTTGGGGGGGATCTTCACTCTCTTTTGATCCATCCTCCTGGACAACGCCTTTCCCTTTTGGTGGTTTTGGTAGATTTAAACCTTCTTCATCTGTGGTTGTTGATGCCTGTCCTGGTTTAATTAATAGCGTTTTTTGATTTTTGTTTTTGTTTCTATCTCCACCGTCGTCAAAAATGGAAAAGACTAATAACATAACAATAACAAAAATAAGTCCCATCATAAGAAAAATGGGTTTTTTACTTAAAACAGTAGTCATAACACCAGGTCTTTTTAATCCCTTTGGCGCAGTCATTTTTTAACCTCGCTGATTTGTTTAGTATAATTGCCATACAAAAGGTAATTAGGCAGTCTAAACATTTGATTAAAAACAAGACCTTTACTGCTTTTAAGATGGATATACCCTATATGTTCATCCATCATGTCGATGATATAGCTTATTTTTACTGATTCTCTCCTTTGACTGATTTTATAACCAGCTTTTCGCGCTTTACTTTCAAGAAGTTTATCGAAATCAAGATTTTCGCTTTTTGAAAGGTGAAGGGTTGTTTGGGCTGGGGGATATTCCAATACAAGGCGATCTATAATTACATCACAACATGGAGCAGGATTATTTTCTTTTGATTTTAGGACCCAAGACTCTTTTTTTGGGGTGGTAGAGACACAGCCCATTAAAGTTAAAACCACAAATAAAAAAATGGGGATTTTTATAACTCTCATTTTACACCCCCAATCTTTTAAGAGTTATTCGCTCTTTATGCTTCCCAACACCGATGACGAGATAGCCCTCATCAAAAAGTAGATCAACGATGAAACAATTATTCTTTACCCGATAATTAACAAGACCCTCCCCGGCATCCGTTTTTACCAGGAACATTGGTAATTCTTGCATTTTAGGCAATTTAATATAGGTTTTAATTCCATTGTCGAAAACTTGTACTGGCTTCCAATTGGCATCGCCTACAATGTCGTAATTAAAATTTAATTTGGAAATATCGAAGCCTTCGGGTGTGATTTTTTTTTGATCTTCTGTTCTAATTCTTTCTTTGGCGGCATTCGCTATTATCAAATGTTCTTGAGGATAAAGAAAACCAGAGTAAAGCATGTGTTTGCGCTTATCTGATTTTAAAACCAAATGATAAACACGACGGTCAGTCGTTATTACAACAGTCGTTTGGATTCCTGAATCTAAAGTTTTAAAAACAACGTGGCTAGTGCTAATCCCGCCAGATCCGGAAAAGACTATTTCTGCCATCCACCGGGCATTATCACCTAAAACCATTGCATTAATAATTTCACCCGGCTGTAGCTCTACATCTGCCGCTCTATAAGGGGCTACAACTATCGTAGGGACGCTTTGTCCATAAACGAAACAAGTTTTTCCATTTTGTGTTGTGATTGGTTCTAATGTTCCGCGTTCCCATTTTTTTTGTAGCTCTAACGCTTTTATCTCTTTTTTACTAAGACGCGCTCCTACAGGACTGACAAATTCTGCGGCCTGACTCGTTGTTAAAAAAATGGAAAGGCATAATATTGTAAATAAGATTTTTTTCATTTTGCGGAGACTCCTTTCTTATTGGATTTTTTGGCTATAACTTATTTCGGCGATATATATGCCGTTAGCATTACAAAGAATTTCTTCCTGAGTTTCTGGTATTTTACGTTTTATGACTAAATTGGCTTGAAAAGTTTTGCGGGATCGCTCAACGCCTTTATGTGATCGTTCAATTTCAAGCCATTCCACCAACCAAGTTTCACCGCTGATATATAGCGGCAAGGCTTGAATTCTGACTTCGACTAATTTCTTTTCACTGGTGATATATGGATTATTTTTGCTATACCATTGGCTGAGAATATTTCTAGCAGCGCCTATAGACATGAAACTTGATTGACGAAGGTATTTTTCTTGTAATGCAATATCGGCGGTGACTGTTCGCCAGGCCGAAATAAATTGAGCTAAACTGTATTGAATTATTTCTTGTGTGGTTTCAAGTTTTTTAGCCATCAAGCCACCAGAAACACGCCCCGCCCTGTCAACTTCAACGACATATGGAACAACCTTATTTTGCGTTAATTGCATGATATTACCAATAGCCAAAAGAATTGCGATAACACTGATGAGGATTGCCGCCCTACGCCATAAGTTTCGCTCCTGAATAAAAGAACCGAACATTTCAGACCATGCCTGCCGACCAGCTAAATAATGATTTTTTAATGTTTTATTTTCTGCGGTCATTGTTATTCATTCCCCTCGTTTGATTCTCTTTTTTTTGCGTTGTTTTTTAGTGCTCTTTCAATTGCTGAGAGTGGGCCGTTTTTGGCTCCACCAAGAGCACCACTTATGCCGCCACCACCGGCAGCACCAGCAGCAGCACCAGCACCCATGGATGCTGCGCCTACTGCCATACCTGCCCCTGCGATCATTGCGCCGGTCATCGCTCCGGCACTACTACCACTATGAATCGTTACAATCCTAGCCATTGCATCCGGTAAGGTTTTTACGAGAAAGGCAAGAATTAAAAATGAAGCTGTAATAACTAAAACTTCGCTTAAATCTTCGAAATAATAATTAATCATGTCAGCCATGAAGATTGCTAAGACATAAAAAAGACATTTAATCGTAAAAACTTTAAGGCCTACACCAAGGGCGTATTTAAGAAAACTGGTTGAAAAACCTCTTGATGCTTTAAGACCGCCAAAACCTAAAAGTAAAATACCTATATTCAGGATAATCCATGCTTCGCAGGCGATTAAAATATACATGCCATATATAAAGGCACCGCAAAGCAATGTTACAATGATACAAAGTCCTATTAATGGGGCTTTAACGGCTCCGAATATTGATATTGGATTAGTCATGTTATCGGCTATTTTAAGGGAGTTGGTGAAAACGTCTGTTGCGTTGCTACCGCTACCCGCAACCTGAACGCTTAATGAGGACATTCCAGAAATCAACTTATCTGAATAATCTTGACTATATATAATTAAACAGAAAAAAATCGACCCAAAGAACACTACAATTACAAATTCTTCTATCAGGTTATGCAGAGTGCTTTGTTTTAGTCCAAGCTTTAAAGCCATCCAAATAAGCTGTATGGTCAACATAATTTTTAGCAACCACAAGGAATGACTTTTTATATTACTTCCCCATGTGGACCCTAACGTATGATATTTACTAATAATCTTTTCAATGATTTTTTGGTCAACAGTTGAGGCAATTACATTTTCATTGAAAATGAAAAACACTGTTGTTATGATCAGACAGTATAGAAAAAGTCTGATAGGAGAAAATCTGATGCTCAAAAGTTTAGTCATTCTTACCATCTCCATTGCGATTGCGATTAGCGTGTACCTTTATGTTGATTTTGCTAATAATCCTTCACCAACCCCACAAGAAAATACGGATACTGTTGGAATAGATCGCGAGAACGCTACGTTACCCGATTTTTGACGTTATAAATCTGGTAACGTAACACCGGTTCGATTAATCCCTTTCTCTAAATCACGTTGTTCTTGAGCCTCAAGTACCTTTTTTTCCTGTTGTTCTTGAGCTAATGCGGTGGTTTGGGCTTGCACAAAATTAGCCAGCAACGCCCTATTTTGCCTTAGTTCGTTAACTGCTATAGAATTAATTTGGTTGCCTGCTTCAATTGCTTGCTGCCTGCCGGATTTAGACAAAAGGAGATCGGCCATGTAGTCTTCAAAGTCTCCCGAATCTTGCATTTCCTGCAATTGTTTACCTGAGAGTTGGAAATTAGATCGTAAAATATTATCCATTTTTTTGACGGCGCTTTTAAGCTGACTTGACCTTTTCAAAATACGGTCGCTCATTAATGTTCCATCACCATCTTTCATATTTTTAAGTTCTGGCCAAGTGTCCGTAAAAATAGTATATAAAGCGTCCATATCACCTTTATACGTTTTTAACTTTTCGACATTTGATACAGCACTATCTAATTGAGACATCAAATTACCTTTAAGATCAGATGGTAAATTTTTAGTGTTTTTCATCATATTTTCTGTTTGCTTGGCAAGTTCCTCGTATCGTTTTATAGCCTCCAACAACTGTTCAATTTCATTAATATATTCAAGTGCTTGCGTGAACAAGTTGGAGCAATTAAGGCAGGTGACAGGGATACCAGCCATAATATTGGAGTAAAAAGTAAACAGTGAGAAAAAAATGATTGATACGCTTATGCTTTTCATTTTTGTTGGTTCCTTTTCTTGAAAGTTGGATTAAAAATTAATTCCTCTTTTTGATAACCAGACTTCCGGCCAGGATGGGCCATACTCGTTTATTAATTCTTTAATCGTGGCTATATCTTCTTTGCCGCTTGCACCGACAAACGATAAAGCGAAAGGAGATAAAGACAAATTAATCAGACGGGAACCATTTGAAGATGTTACATAATATTCCCGTTGTGGTTTAGCTTCGGCAATAATTTGAAGCTGAGCAGAATTAAGGCCCAAGGCGGAATATAATTCTTTTTGAGTATCTTTTCTGGCATCTTCATTTGGTAAGAATATTTTAGTTGGGCAACTCTCTGATAATACATCTACAAGGCCTGAATTTTGGGCATCAGAAAGGCTTTGTGTGGCAAGGACAACCGCACAATTGGCTTTTCTGAGGACTTTTAACCATTCCCGTATCTTTTGGCGAAAAACAGGATGTCCTAACATGATCCAAGCTTCGTCCAGAATCAGTATGCTTGGTTGACCTTTAAAGGCTTTTTCTATTCTGTGAAAAATATATAAAAGCACCGGGATTAAGTTTTCTTCGCCAAGATTCATTAAATCTTCGATTTCAAATACAGTGTATTTTTCCAAAGTCATAGAATCGGTGGGAGCATCAAGAAGTTTGCCCATCGCTCCTTGGTTTGTATAATGCTGAATCGCTTCTTTCAGTTCTTGGTGCTGAATATAATGAAACAAGTTACTTAATGTGCGAAATTGTTCAGGAGAATTTCTGATCTGTGTTACAGCTTTATGTATAGCGGCTCTGTGTTCCGGCTTAACATCAACTTTCTGTAGGGTGCTTAAAGTGGTTATCCAATCTTCGGCCCAAGCTTGTTCCGCATCTGTATCAATGTATTTTAAAGGGCAAAAGGCGAGTTGGTTGTCATCCCCTGCAATATGATAATGGGTGCCGCCTGCCGCCGATACCAATGGAAACATTGACATTCCTTTGTCAAACACAAAAATACACGCATCTTTATAACGCCTGAATTGTGCTGCTATCATCGCTAAAAAAACGGATTTACCCATGCCTGTAGGACCAAAAATTAAAGTATGGCCCAAATCGTTTACATGTAAATTTAATCGAAAAGGTGTTGAGCCATCCGTTGCCGCGAACATAAGTGGTGGTGAATCAGGTGGATAAAATGGGCAGGGGGCGTGCCTGGACCCCGCATATATGGTTGAGAGGGGGAGGATATCAGCCAGGTTAAGGCTATGTAAAAGAATGCGCCGGAGATTGGAATATCCGTTGCCAGGGTGAGAACCTAACCAACCTTCCAAAGCGTTTAATGTTTCGATTCGTGCTGAAAAGCCTTGAGATAAAACCTTTTTTCTAATTTCTCTTGTTTGATTTTGTAATATTTCCTTGTCTTCATGGAGTAGAATAATATTGCCAGAATAATAACCAAAGCTCACCAAACCGGACTGATTGATTAAATATGCGTCTTCTGCATCTTTCGTCATCAATACCGCATCTTTATTTATTTTGGCTTTTGCGTTATTAAAAAACTTATCGAAAAAGCCAAGAATCTTTTGGGTCCATGTTTTCTGGTAAACTGTTATTTCTTTTAAAGCGGAGTATTGATCCATACAGATATATCGCGAATTGAAACGATAAGGGATCGCCAAGCTATCTAAATTGTGAAGCATCATAGGATAACTTTCAGCCGGGAACCCATCAATTGCAATTACGCTGATATACTTATCTGCGATTTTAGGAACAATTCCACCAGTTAGGTCTTGATTAGCAAGGAGGTAATCAAGATACATAGGAATTTTAGGGAGTTTAATTTTGTGCCGGTCGCCTGTAATTATAAAATTAATAATTTCTAATATTTCAGAATACGCCCCGGTCTTGGTTTCAAATTCTTTTAATTGACTGATCTTAAAAGATAATTTCAACCTATCTTCTATTTCATTAAGTGTTTTCTGAAATGACTTTAGACTTTTAAAACCAAGATCAGTGTTTTGTTTTTTTTCTTGGTTTTCTTCTGTATAGAGAAATGAACTAAGTTTTTGTGTAGATATATCGGGTTTCCATGAAATAAAGAGATAGTGACTGGTTCTAAAATGCTTCCCCTTTTTAAAATGCTTTCGTCTTTCGTCATCAATAGCCTGGGTGATTTCATCGGAGAAAAAATTTTCATTTTTTTCCGGATAATAATCCTCCGGACTACGGATACAATCAAAATGCAAAATCCAACCGTCACCTAAATATTTAAGTGAGGATGATATAGAGGCTGAAAAACTTTCAAGTTCTGCGTCTGTAGAACTATCTGTGTCCTTGGTCGTTACTTCATATCCAACTAAAAATGAGCCGTTTTTACATAATAATATGCCGTTATCGACCATAACGGCATATTGCAATAAACTTTGTAACCCTATTTCTTTTCTATTCATGGCGTTAAAATTTATACTTTTGGCTGGTGCAATGTGACTGTCTTTCGCGGGATAAAATTTTTTATGTCGCATATATTGGCGAAAAACTTTCGTCAAAATCGGTTCGGCTTTATTAATTTTTCTGGCATAAGAAAAGCCGACTAAACAAAGAACCAGGCCGATTAATATTTGCCATGGGCGATTGCCGCTAGTTACAATCAATAAACCAGCGGCAATACCAATAGGGAAAATCAAATCCCGTTCAATACCCATGGTTAGGTCGGGCCGATGTAGGGATTTATGGATAGAGATGCGTCTCATTAAGTCAGCGCACCTGAACCGAAGGAGAACAGAGTATCAAGAATAGGCTCTGCCAGGGTCAGAACAGAAATGATACAGACCACAACTAAAAAACCCTTTGCCATACCATCGAGGTCATCTTTCTTGAACCACATCATAAAGGCGGCAGCTAAAATCATAATAACAGCAACGGCCTTTGCCCATGGGCCGCGTAGAGTCTCCATCAATTTTTCTGTGGGCGTTGCAAATTCGCTTATAGTTGCTGCAAACACAGAGTCAGGGAAAAGAGCGATTAAAAGAATTAATGACATTACAATCAAGGGAAAATACTTTTTCATTTTTTGTGGTCCTTTCATTTGAAAAATAGTTGAATAATCATCCCCACCACTACACCGAACAGGAACGCTATGGTTAGAGACATTCGGTTGATACATGGTTTTGTTTTTTCCTCCATTCTTTGTATGAAATTGGTTTCATTTTTTGCCAATTTCTGTTGGTATTCCTCGGCAATAAACTCGCAAACAGTAACGACAAGCCATATTGGATCGTTCTCACTTACGGCTATATTGTGTGTTTTAGCTATCTGTGCCTGTATTTTGGATTTCATTGATCAATCCTGCCTCATCAAATAAAGACCAAATATCTTTACAAACGATTTTAAGACGTTGTTTAGCCATTATGTTTATTTGTTCAGAATTAATAGCTTGGTCGAAGGTAAGGCGAGATTTCAAGATGGTTTCTATGTCGTGACCAAAGGTTTCTTTTTTGTAGGATGGTAAGAATATGATCACTCCACCATTTTTTTCATTTTTTTTCGCGAGTTCGTGAGTATCTGAGAATTCAAGAATCTGTCCGAAAAAAGGATTTACCCATATTGTTATTGGTGTCCCGGGAAACGCATTTAAAAGTGAATTTAATCCCTGAATAGTGTCTGTTTCAGCCTGTCCACCCGCAATTAGCGTATGTAAAACTAATTTATGTCCCGTATCGGAAAAAAATTGGGCAATATCATTTTCCGCTAAATAAGCCGCTAAAGGGAAAAATGTACTCGCCCCGCTGTCGATTACAGCATAAGCGTTATCTGGTAGCTCTATTAATTTTTCAATGAGCGTATCAAATAAACGGCTGTTTATTACATCGCCGTCCATGATTTCCACTATGGTTGCTTGCAACTCATCATAAGCCGCGAAAGTTGTATTGACGGGATCAGTGTCAAAACAAGCCACCAATTGCCTGCGGTCAAGTAGGTATTGACTTAAAAGACTTGATGCGAGGCTTTTACCGATACCACCTTTGCCTTGCAAAACGAAATTAACAACTGCCATTTCATCCCCTTTCTTTTTAAAAATATACTTTTTAGATTAAAAAACGTATTTTTTAGATAAAAATAATCTAAAAAATACATCCTGTAAAGCAGAATATGCTTTTTTAACTGAAAAAATGGCTCTTTTGAGAATAATTTTCGTTAAAAAATGAAGATTTCCCGGTGAAATGCGGAAGCATTTTTAAAAAAATGCTATTATTTTAAATATTTACAATTATGAACCGTGATGTGTTTTTTAGCGTGAAATGCGGGAGTAAAAAAAAAGAATAGGCTGAAATGCGGAGAGAAAAATTTCTATTTCAAAAATTTTTTCATTAAAACAGGTGGAAAGGTGTTTAATAAATTATCTGAAATCGTGATTATTTCACCATCAACATTTATTGTCACTTTGTGTTTTTTGCCGGTTTGATCAAAACTTTTATCTATCCCTAATATTTTTTTAGGATTGATTAAACAAAAGCGGTTAACTCTAATCAAGAGGTCACTAAAGAAACATTCCAGCGTGTTTAATGACGATTTTAAATAAATAATACTATCGTTTTCATCTTCATATAAAGCCGTTTGTCCATCTTCAGTTTTTATGAATTTTATATATTTTTTCCGATTAGCAACAATATGAATATCATCTATAAAATATACATCGCCTATAAGACGTTTAAAGTTTTGAACAATAATTTCAGCTTGGGATTTAAGATTTTTAAAATATTCCGCATCAAGCAGAGTGGATTCCGGCTTTAATTCAATCATAAGATGATAGTTTCTCATTTCTTCAAGATTAAGAGAGATGTAATTATCCGGCAATATACCTTCAACTTTCCATTTTTCAAAATTAGTGACATATGCCTGCTTATCAGATGTACACTTCATAAGTCGGCTATTTTGAAAAATTGCCACTGAATTAACCTTTTCATCTTCGGCTATATAATAAAATAATTCTTTTATAAGGATATCCACATTTTTAAACTGATTAATTTTATTTGCAAAATCTCTCAATTTAACCATTCTATCCCTTGCTTGGGTTATAGATAGTTGACATCTTACCCTGGCAAGCAATTCATTTTTTACAAATGGTTTTGTCAGATAATCATTAGCCCCCAAGCTATAGCCGTGAACGAGATCCGTTACTTGATTTTTTGCTGTCACAAATATTATAGGTACTTCAAGCTGATTGTATTTTTTCCGGACTTTTTCACAAATGGAAAATCCGTTGACACCAGGCATCATTATATCAAGTATAATTAAATCCGGTTTTCTTTTATTTAAAAACAACAAAGCTTCTTCTCCGGATCTGCACGAGTGGACCTCATAATTATTCATTTGTAAATAATTTGATATTATTTTTAAATTTATAAGTTCATCGTCGACAATAAGTATAAGGCTGGAACCGGGCGGGGTATCGTTTTGAAGACTCTTTTTTTCGTCAAAATTTGTGACTGCATTGCAATACCGGATAAGGTTAGTATCATCATAATTTCCGAGTTCGACCGGGCTGGCCGAAGGTAGGGTGAAACTAAATTCAGATCCTTTGCCTTCTTTAGACTTAAGAGTTATTTCACCGGATTGTAATTCTACCAACCGTTTAGCAATGCTAAGTCCTAATCCAGTACCCCTATTTTCTGTATTATATGAATTAATTTGTTCAAACGGCTCAAATATTCTTTCTTGATCTCTTTTTGTAACACCAATGCCGGTATCTATTACTTTGACAACAATCGTGCTAAACCCTTGTAATTCGGCACTAATTTCAATTATTCCAGAATATGTATATTTACAGGCGTTACTTACGAGATTTTGAATTATTTGATATGTTCTATTCATATCCGCATAAACATAACATTTTTCCGGAGGAACATTATTTATAATTCGAACATGCTTATTTTTTAACAATGGCCTTGATAATACATCAATAACAGAAACAATTTTATTCAGATCAAACGCCTGCAATTCCAATTTGATGTCTTTATACTCAAGGCGTTGCACATCTAAAATATCATTAACAAGTATTGATAGACGTTGAGCACTATTTATTATGATACTCAACGTGGAGTGGACGTCTTTGGGAATTTTACCATAACCACCGGATCTGATTGAATCTGCAAGGCCAATAATTCCATGCAGAGGCGTTTTTAATTCGTGGGTTGTCGTTACCAAGAAATTATCCTTGAGGTTATTTAACCTTACTAATTCTTGATTTCGGATGGCAATTTTAGATTTCATATATTTTATTTTTAATGCTAATCCGATTGATAGAATTAGGATTTCTGCTGTGATGCCGACCTGTGGGATAATATTAACGAATGCATTATTCGGTAATAATCCAAAATCCATTAAAGCAACAGTCAATGTCCCAATTAACAGCATAAATGTAGCGGCACTAAAATACAGGGACGGCTTGAATTTTTTAATCAAAGACAATGATAGTATAATTGTAAAAATAGGGATGATTATCCCCATGTAAGCATAAATTTTTATTGTTTTTACATAGGGGATAAAAACAGAACTTATTGTAAATATCCCTAAAATCAGTACTGTGATGTTTAATTTTTGATTTAAGTTTGGATAGAATGTCTTTATTTTTAAAAAAGAACTTGTGAATAATAATAGACAGGTAAAATAACTACCTAAAAAAAAACTTAAACTTTGATTATTCCAGGTTGGCGAATTAGGCCAAATCTCATTCACAAACCCGTTAAGCCCTAATAACACAAATAAAGTTGATATGACGTGTAAGACATAAATGGCAAATCTTTTATCTTTTGTGGCTAAATAAATGAATAAATTATAAAATATGATGATTAACATCATGCCATAATGTAATGAATATAATATAGTTACTTTACGATCATGTTCTATAAAATCATATAGTTTCCATATTTTAATAGGTATTGTTAGCACCCCCGTTGATTTCACTTTGATATACACTTGAGTTTCGGCATAAAAGTTCACCGGAAAAAGAAATTTTCTATGTTTTATAGGGCGTGTCGATAGTTGTAAATAATCACCAGTTTTAATTTTCGTCACGTGATCCGGTCCACTCGACGGGAAATAATACAATTCGATTTCATCAAGAAGACCATAACTGATTGATATAAGATAATCTGTGGTTAAGGCATCACTCTTTATTTTAAATTTGAGCCAGCAATTATTATTGTTAAAGCCAAAATTCAAAATAGGTTGGCTTGATAATGAAAACGCTTCTTCTGGTAAAATTTTAACTTCATCAAAAGTCATATTTTTAGGTGTTAAAAAAAACATAACTTTTTTACCGATAGGGGTTGGCTTATAGCCGCTTTTAGTTATGACGATTCCAGCGGCTTGAGCATAAGCATAGGTAGGAGCGAGAATGATATAAAAAAAAAGGATTAATAAGATTGGATTAGATTGGATTAATTTTTTGACGCTTGGGTGAGGGCTTCTTCTATTTTTGCTGCGACCTCTGTGAATGAGACATTTAAAAATTTGCAAATTTCCCATAACTCTGCCACATCTAAATGGCGTTGACCTGTCTCAATACGCTGTTGAAAAACAGGTTGGCTAAAACCTAAAGCGTTTGAAACATCTTTCTGCGTTATATCTGTTATTTGTCCCCGGCGAAGTGTCTTTATCACTTTGCCAATAAGTTGTCGTTCTTCCATTATCGTCTTTTTAACCACGGCCATAGTAATCTTTTAAAATTTTAAAAACAACCCATTATTATCTAATTTGAAATATATTATTTCAAATTAGATAATATTATATATTATTTTAAATAATTTATCTTAGTCAGATTGCATTGTGAGTAATTTGAAACTTAAAATCAAGATAAAATTAGTTGTTTTTTTAAAAACGATTTATTGAAAGACCTTGAATAAACTAATTTTCACATATCGCCTTTTGAGATAAGAGTAACGGGTAAATCTTTTTTTTCTTGTGGTTTTAAGTCAGATTGAGAGGCATATGGTCTGCTGTTATGTTGAAATCCTTTTTTATTTACAGTAATTGATTTTGATTTGGTGGGGGAAGAATTCGGAGTTGATTTTTTTTTGGGGGTGGAGGTTTGTGCAAATGGATGAACCTCATTTGCATTATTAATTAATTTAGTCCAGGCAACATATGACATATCAATTTTTTTTTGTTCACAAAAAAAATTATAGATCGCTTTTTTGGTGTACCCTTGTTCGATATATTCGCTTGCTTCTTTCCAGACTGCCAAAAACTGGCTTTTGCATGATTGTTTTAAATTCATCATAAAAACCTTTTATTTTTCGTTAATTTCCCTTTACTATCGTTAATTATAATATACTTTCCTTAATTTTTGGAAACTTTCGTTAATAATTAACAAAAGTTTCCGTTAATTAACGAAAATTAACGTTGGTTGGATGGCAGGACATGCAAAGTAGGCCCACTTTTTCAAAGGGGTCTACTTTGCGTCCTGCCTTATTCGCTATCGCTCAACGGAAACTTATTCGCTGTCGCTCAACGTAGAAACCTAAAAAACCACAAGAAAAAAAGATTGAATTACCTGAATTTATAAAAAAAGGTTGACATTGTACCTAAATTTAGGTACAATGTTTATCAGAAATAAGGGAAGGCTGTTGGAGCCGCCCATAATAAAAGTCAAAGGAGACAACACTATGAAACTTTCTAAATGTACTTGTGGGTATGGGTCTGGTTGGTATCATAATGAATCCGGAACAACCCATGAATTTAATCCATATGTTACGGAGATCCAAGCGACACATAGATTTTGGACAAATCGTCAGGCATTGGGGTTTTTTTATGAACATATTTCAAACTATATTCTGGCATCTATAAACCGCTATGAAAAGAATGCTTCGCATACTATAACTTCTAAAAAATTTGATTTTAAAAAATACAATTCAGAAAAGGCAGCAAAAAAAAGCTGCGGCTGAATGGGTGATGAAAAAAGTGATTAATGAAAATATGATAGCACCAATTAAAGAAGTTCAAATGGAATTATTTACATAAAAATTGTGGGTCGATCCTGGTTAGTTTCGGGATTGATCCATTTATATTCAATTTGGATCAAAAATGAGTCTAAGCAACTTTTTAGTTATGCTTTGATATTTGTGTTTGTAAATAGAAACAAGGAATTAAAATGGGACCTAAAGAACTAAGAAAATCTGGGGAAGCTTTATTTGGTCAACGCTGGCAGACTGATCTTGCCAGAGCGTTAGATGTTGATTCTAGGCGTATTCGTCAATGGATAAAAGGGGAAAGGCCTTTACCCAAAACAATAGATCTGGACATCTTAGCTTTATTAAAGCAGCGACAACAGAAAATAAGTCAGCTTTTAGAAGATTTTGAAAATAGTGAATGAAAAAGGAGCATGAAATATGGGGATTTATGCCGGATTCAGAAAAAGATTTATAGCCATTGTGATAGATACAATAATTTTGATTCCCTTTTTATTAATGGCAAAATCGTTGGGTTTTGAGGGACAATTATTTGAAGCTGTAATTTGTTGGGCTTATTTTTCCGGAATGGAAAGTTCACCAACACAAGGGACTATAGGGAAAATAGTAACAGGTATAAAAGTCGTTGATTTAGAAGGCAATAAGATAACCTGGAAAATTGCGTCTGTTCGTTATATTGGGAGGGTTATTTCTTTTCTTTTATGTTTTGGTGGTTTTTTGATTGTTCCGTTTTCACCAAAAAAACAAGGGCTGCATGATATGTTGGCAGGATGCTTTGTTGTTAACAAGGCGTATATAAGTGGCATATGTTAGAAATATATAATTTTCATATCAAAATTTTAATTAAATTCATCAAGTTATTTATATCCTCAAAAATAATATATTTTGTAATTCAAAATATATTAAATAATACATAAAAGATTGGCTTTATACCTAAATTTAGGTACAATATTTATCAGAAATAAGGGAAGGCTGTTGGAGTCGCCCATAATAAAAGTCAAAGGAGACATTTACAGTTAACCCTGCCCCTTCGAGCGTATTGTTAGAACGTCAGCGCATCATCTGCACCACTGCCGCTCACATGGGATGCCATCATTATCCCCATCCATTTTTGTATTTGGACAGTTTCTCAAAAAATAGGTTGCTTCTGCACAAGAAGTCATTTGGGAACAACGTGTTCGACCATCACATCTGAATTGTTGATTAAGCACATTGGACGTAGAAATACTTGATTTTGCTGGTTCTGAAATGTTTACGCTGGACAAATTTGAAATTTGGGATGTGACGGACGATATTCCACCGTTCATATAAGCAAAGGCAGCCATGATTAGAAAGCCAAAGGCTTGTATTTTGAATGAACCTTTGGCATCCTGCCAACAAAAGATTGTGTATATTATTGCCATTGGTGCAACAAATAAAACAGCAAGCCCCCATAGAATACTTGTCTTGAAAGCGGAAATTAGTAGGCCGATTCCGCCAATTATAAATATTCCAAGGCCGACGTAAAATACTATTTCGTTCACTTTGTGTCCCTTTTTTAAAGTGCTAAAGTAAAAGCTGAAATTACAATTGGTTGATGATGTCCTTAATCGGTTTTTTCATGAATGGCCCATCTTATGATCAACCCCACAAAATTGATTTTGGGGGCTCTTCGGCGAACGACATCAATATGCTTCAGAACAGCCTATGGCTTGCAGATTCCACATGGTTTGAACCCGGCCTTTATAGCGTCATCCCGTGAATTAAATATTTTGACGCAGTTTTTACAATTATAATGTTTGCAGCCTGGTGCATGAAATACATGGCTTGAGATGTTACCGTGATATTGTCCGGTTAATGCAGGCTTGATTTTGCTTTTTTTTGACTTGGATTGAAAACTGTTTATTCGACCTTCCGACCAAATATTTAATCGTTTGGCTTTAGCTTCTTTTTCCGCCGACAAAAATTCATCGTGGTGATTTTGGCTTGACCCATATTTTGTGTAGTATGGGCTCCAACCTTTTCGAACAAGCTCAACATTGAAGTTATGACCATCCAGAAACACATACGTCAGAAGGCGCCCATATTTTCCCCTTTTCCTTTGACCTTCAAATTCTAAATCAACTGTTTTGCTTGTCAGTCTTGATTTTGTGTAATTTGAAGCTTCGATACCCATTGGTGTGTTGCGTGACTGATCAGGGTGTACAGATTCCGGTGTGTCTACGCAAAGCATCCGTATCCGTTCTTTTTTACCATAATAAAGGACGTCAATTGTATCACCGTCTATCACTTTGATAACCTTGTATTGTCCAGCAAAGCAGGAGATAGACACAGAAACAATTAATAATGTTAAAAGAAGTGTTTTTTGAATTTTTATAGTAGTATTTTTCATATTATCAACTGAATAAAAAGAGTCTATGGATTAGGTAAAATTTGGAACAAAAATTCAATTTAATTAAAGATTAAACACCCCTGATAACGAAATGCAAGAATAAATTTTTATATATTATAACCCTGCTGCTATCTTTTGGTTTCCTTTTTTGAACAAGGTTGTATCTTATCGGCATTGTCGCTATTTTGTCGGTTTTGGACTCCCGAAACCGTGTTTAAATATTAAAGTTTGGAAACATCCTTAAATGACGGGTTTCGAAAAGGAAGTATCAATTAAAGTTGGCCCAGATCTCTTGATAAAATCACGCCAGGCTGATTATGAACAGCAATTTTCAATATGGATTTTAATCGACTCAAGGATACCGTAACCTGTTGAAATAACGTTAGCTGAAATCATGATTTTTTAGCCTCATTTGGGCCAAATTTAGAATTGCTGGATTATGAAATCAGGCCGCTACATATACTGGTCCCTAAATAAAAATAGACCATGATAAGACTGCCTCCTGCTGATCTATTATAATTATCACCTTCCGAAACCGAAAAAGTTAAGGAGATTATACTTTTTATTTTTTTGTGGTTTATTATTTTTTTACCCTAAAATTTTATTGGTGGATTAAAGATGATGAAGTCCAAAGCGTATTAATGAATGTGTGTTTGGCTAAAATTCTATTATGAATTTTTGACCCTAAATATTTCATTCTACCTAATTGACTCGGTATAGGGGGTAAGATTTTAATATAGTGGGATTTGGTTATGGGTTATGATTAATATATATAATATGATTAAAAGAAGAAAAGAATAGAGATTTGCATCTATTAAAAATAATCTATTATTTAAGATTGTTATACGAAAAAAAATGTTTTAACTGTGAGGCAGAACCACCACCTTGTCCCTAACTGTGAGGCAGAACCACTACTTTAAAGCCTAATTGTGACACAGAACCACTACTTTAAAGCCTAATTGTGACACAGAACCACTACATGTGTGAGACAGAACCACTACTTTGCCGGAAAAAATTAGCGTTATTACGGTAAATAATTTTATAAAATAATAAACTGTGAGACATAACCACTACTTTCTGTGACACAGAACCACCACATGTGTGAGACAGAACCACTACCTTGCCTCTAACTGTGACATAAAACCACTACTTTTTATTTAGTCGCTTCATTTGCGGCGTTGCCTGGTGCAAATTATTGGTCATACGCTTATTTGCAGCCTTTTGTTCTTTAATAAAATCTTGTGTCGGTTTGATTGTATATTTAACATCAACTATGGAACGTCCTTCCTTCCTATTGTCTATGTCATAGGTGTGGATAATTTGCCGTTCTTTTAATTCATCAAGCGCCCTTAGAACTTTCTTTCTATTGTCGATTGCTCGTCCTTGCTGTAACAGTCCACTGTTGCACTCTAAACTTGAGAACATAAAATGATAATCATTTGAATAACTGGCTTGTTTATATCGGTGTATAAGTTGCTTATAAATCCATCTAGTAAGTTGATCATTGCAACTCATCAAACGGGCATAATTAAACTGCCTATAATTAAGTTTATCAATTGCATGGCTAATAAAAAGGGGCAATCTTGCAATGTGGTAAGAGTTTGCATCGGCTAAATATTCTTCTCGTCCAACTGTTACCAGGTCTTGTAAAATAGAGCCCTTCCATAATTCTTTATTATTTTTATATAAGGTAATGATACAACTCGACATAACCTCAATAGCATGTTTGATTTGATTTTTATTTCGGCTCCGTCCTCTAGCTGTCAATTCTTTTTCTAACATAGAAAGAGAAAAGCGAACCCAAGTTTCAGTGCTTTGCGGATCGTGTAAGCCATATTGTTGGTCGGTAAGAATCTTTTTTAAAGCTTCCTCTATTAATTCTTCCGTTATACTTGGAAAAAAAGCCTTATAACTTCCGTCCGTTTGTTCAATCAATGCGGGTTGGATTTTTACCATACAAGGGATACCATCATAGGTATAATTCCACTTATATGGCTCTGCCAGTCCGGATTCTGTGCGAAGCTTTTTTATTTGTTGAGGCGAAAAAAAATATTTTGGAATACTCTCCCACACTTCAACTGCATTTGACGTATCAACTTGATCATTCGTTATAAAATGGGCAAACAAATCATACTGAAGGCTTTTAATTGGTTCTGTGGGGGGGGTCTTTTTACTATTATTAGATTTTGGCAAATCCTTCCCTCCTATGTGGGTTCCTGTGCAGTGGGCATGTGTAAGCTCTAATTCTTTCTCAATCTTGATAAATTCAACATTAAGCAGGTCTTTTTTTTGTAAATCAGCGGTAGCGGTTATGGCTTTAATGATCTCAAATCGTTTTTTTTTTAATTTTATGATATTTTCTATTTTATCCATAATGCTTACTCCTGTCAGTAAGTATTGATGGCTAGCCCTGGTCGGTGCGGTAACACCGCCAGGGCTTTTTTTTACCATCACTATTAATCTCCGGCAATTTTATTAATTTTTTATAGCGTTGTTTTTTACCCTCCCTTTTTTTAAAAAATTGAAAATTATGGGAGAATAGAAAGTGATTATCAATATATTTTTTGTATTACAATATATATCTTGAAGTATAATATTATTTTGATATATATAATATATATTTTGAAAAACAAAAAGGGAAATAAAAATGTCAATTAAAAAAATAGCTTCTGTGTGGAGTCCAAAAGGGGGGAGTGGGAAAACAAGCGTTACTTTAAATATGGCATATTATTTAAGTATGGGAGATCGAAAGGTTACAGTCTACGACTATGACGAACAAGGTTCAACAACTAAATTTTTTAATAACAGCACTACCATGAATTTTAATTTGATTGGTGGTGAGCCAGGAGAAGATAATTTACCAACCGCTGATACAGAATATATAGTGATAGATTATCCTCCCCGGCACGATATTTTACCCATGGGAAATATAATAGTTGTTCCGTGTGGGTCATCCCCTTCGGATTATGATGCCGTTAAAGATGGTTTACGCCAATTGCTTAACCACGGAATTGAAGGGAAACGTTTTATATTTGTTCCATTTGGAGTGAGCCAGAATAAATTATCGTCAAAATTAATAGAAGACTCTTTTATCGAACTTTGTGAGATTATCCCTGGTGCTGTTGTGGCAGTCAGAGCTTCAGAACCCGCTAAAATGCTCTGGCATAAAGGCGTTACTGTTTTTCAAAACTCCAACAAGGTAATGGAAGGAATACGCCAGGATTATGTAAAATTAACTAAAACTGTTTTTGGTATCAGAAAATAGTTTTTTGCATTACAAAATATTTTTTAAAATTCAAGAAAGGATAAAATGGCAACTAAAAAAACAACTAAATCTTTGAATAGTGATTTAGATCTTTTACGGGATACCATAAAAAATAAACCCAAGGCCGGGGAGGTTCCAAATCCCATGGCTACGCCGGAAGAGAAACCGGCTCCCCAAGGAAGACCTAAAGATCCGGAAACAACCAAATTAGAAACTACCTTTCAGGAAATCCCAAGACCACAAAACGGACCAGTTGCTATAATTACGGGGAAAAATACAAGAAAAAATACAAAAGCGTTTACTGTGTATTTACCAAAAGATATTCAGGAACGACTTGAAAACGAGTGTTCTAATGTATCCGGAACATTAACCGGGCTTATTCAATACGCTATTCAACATTTAGATAAATTAGATCAAACTCTTTATATTAATAATCAAAAAAAGATAGGGGAAAATTAGGCGTTGTAAATATTTCGTTTCAAGTTTTAAAACCCCAAAAAAAGAAAGTGGGCGACAATAAATATTGCACAGCTTAAAATATATTTTGTAATGCAAAATATATTAAATAATGCAAAAAGTTATTGGCTATGTACCTCAATATAGGTACAATCTTTATTAAGAACAAGGGAAGGCTGTTGGAGCCGCCCATAATAAAAGTCAAAGGAGACAACACCATGAAAAAAAAATACCAAGATCCGGTGATAAAGGCGTTAATTCCTTTTTGGAAGAAAATAAGAAATATTGGTAACGGTCAGATGATCCCTGCTTGTGAAGTTAAGCGCAGAAGACAAGGCTTTTTTTCATGGATGTTAGTCGAGTTATACGAGGATGCTTGGCAACGTCGGCACGACTGTTAACTATCCGCAATAAGGGAGCCACCCACATTCGCGCGTAAATATACGCTAAAGTTACAAAAGCAGATGAACGCCAAAAGAAAAAAGGATGCAGCAATGAATATTGTCGGGGAGATCGAAGGGAAAGATTACGTCACACTCAGGGATTTTGTACTGAAAAACATGGACTACAACGAATGGAATCTGGTGGAACCTTATGCTGAAAAGGTTAAGGATCAAACCTTTGTCTATGACGATTTTATAAAAGCTGCAAAACTTTTGCAGACAGCCGTTCCGCTGTGCGCTCTGTTTTTTAAAGCCCCGGCCTTTGAAGCTGAGTATGCAAAGAATATCTTGGTATCGGTGGACGGAACGAAGATGGGGATGATGTACCCACCCACCGATGATTTTGAAGGCTTTTTTGAGCTATGGGTCAAAACTGATCTGATATCAAAAAATGGGCTCATCGGATTTTGCATCAAACTGGCAAACGACCTTCATGCAATCCAGGGGTATGAAGTTTTGGAAGATTTTGGGATTGATCCCGGTGAATCCGATTATTGGGAATAGTGTTTTTGTTTATAGCTATTAGTTAGACATAAAAGGCATTATGTCTAACTATTTTCCTTGACCCATTCCAGCCCCTATATAATAAGGTATAAAATAATGAATCACGACCTGATACCTAATCCGAAAAAAGAAGTTTCTATCCTTAAGGCGGTCAAAGATGTGCCGGAGGAACTGTTATGGAAAGCCAATTTTAATTCTGACAACTCCATTGAAACCTACGACAAAGCCATTCACTCTTTTTTGTCGTTCATCGGTGTAGGCGCCCCCGAGGAATTGAGGCAGGTTGAACATGGTCATGTCATTGCCTTTAAAAAATATCTGCAAAATTCTGGATGCAGCCCCAGGACGATCAACAACCGGCTGTCTGCCATCTCGTCGCTGTTTAACCATTTGATCGACAAACAGGTGGTCAAGGTTAATGTCGCCCAGGGCGTTCGCCGGATGCCGGTCAACGCCGACCGGGTGGAAGCCAAGGTGATGACGCCGGATGAAGTCAGGAAAATATTAAGCGTACCGGATACGGAAACGCTTAAGGGCATCAGAGATAAAGCCATTTTAGCCACGCTATTTTATACCGGGTGCCGGGTGTCCGAGGTCTGCAAGCTCAAGGTGAAAGATTTTTACCAGGAGCAGGGATACCATGTGCTGGACTTTTGGGTCAAAGGCGGGAAAAGGAATCGGTTGGCGATCCATCAAGAATTGCAGATTTTGATAAATAGCTACTTGAACGTTGCCGGTCATGGTATGGAGAATAGCAGCTATTTGTTTTTACCCGTTAGAAATGCCCCGAATTGTTCTGACCCCGAAAGGAAGCTGAGTCGAAAGACGGTCGATTATCTGTTTAAAAAATATGCAAAGCAGGCTTCCCTTTATGGCGTTACGCCCCATTCGGCTAGGGCAACCTTTATCACCCAGGCCCTGGAGAACAATTGTCCCATTGAGGCTGTTCAAAAAACTGTGGGGCATTCGCAAATAAAAACGACTCAGATGTATGACAAGCGCCGGACTAAATACAGGGAAAGTGCCAGTTTTGCCGTAAGGTATTAATAGCCCTCACCCGTTTCCGGTGATCTGTTCAAAACGAAATTTAAAATGGGAGAACTTTATGCACAAGCACATTCAGGAATATTTCAACTTAGCTGAAAAAAAAGGTGTAACCCCTATTGGAATTCATGGATTTGAAGACACCATCGAACTTTATAGGGCTGATAAGCTGATCGGGAGCAAATTTCATCCCGGTTATGATTTTTCAGAAGCCCCATTTTGGATCTGCTTTTCATATAGTATTTACAATATGAATTTTATCCCGATTCAGACCG
The DNA here is from genome assembly GCF_004319545.1 of Desulfobacter hydrogenophilus. NCBI lineage: Bacteria > Pseudomonadati > Thermodesulfobacteriota > Desulfobacteria > Desulfobacterales > Desulfobacteraceae > Desulfobacter > Desulfobacter hydrogenophilus. The sequence continues at coordinate 31,091 of NZ_CP036314.1, forward strand.
CCCAGGAGCTTCAAGTCTTACTTGGAAAATTTTTGGAACTAAGTGGGGAAGATACTTTTTTGGGTGAGGATGGCGAAGATGGGTTTAATCAAACTTTCCAGAAACTTTACAAATGGTGGAGAATGCCGTTCCCGGTTGGAGTCGATAAAATTAAAGATCCGGCTTGATGGGATGAATTTATATCTTGAATGAAGCACAACCCAAAACAAAAAGGTGGACCATGAATAAATCTGATCGGTTTTTTCAAATGTTAAATAAATGCCCAAGAATTAAATACCTATGGGACAAAGAAACGCGAAAATTGGACGTTGAAAGTTTTGAAAAAGATATAAAAGGTATGAGCAGCGGGGAAATCCATTTGGCAAAATTTTTTGCCGGGGTTTGGTTTAACAATAACCGTTATGGGTTTGATCTAATCGCAGCTATGCAGGTTTTAGATGCCAATAATAAACGAATAATTTCTGATTGGATTGAACAACCGTTTTTTCCGTAAAATTTGAAATAAAAATATGAGGGGGTGAATAATGGCTCAAAGCGTTATTGTCAAAAAAAATGAAAAGATTGGTCAGGTAATTTCCTCTTTGCCGGTAGGTTTTACGAATGATCAATTTATAGATGCGTTTATTGAAAAATTTCCTAAAGAATGGGAGCGGATTAAAAAAGTTTATGCGGATCACGAACGCAGAACAAGACCGGGGAAAAGCCATCCTATGCCTGAGCCAAAAAAATATCTTGTGAATTCATTAACGAATTGGAAAAAGAAAAACTCAGCAAAATAGAAAACGGGGATACATTCTGCCAGGAGCCGGGAGGTCCCACTTTGTTTCCTTATATAAACTCATAACCAAAGAGATGGGAAATTTAAATACAGTCGGGCGAAGATTCTTTTCGTCCGTACAACAATAACAAGGGACAAATGAAAAAGAAAACACAAAGGAGAAGAATAATGATTCTGAAATCAAAACAATTAAAAGCAATGAATATTATTCTATATTTAATATTCACATCGTGTATCTTATTAACAATCGCGGGTTGTGGTACGGAAATGGGAAAGTCTTTTGAATATGTATTTACAGGAAAAACGGGTACGCCCCCACCGAGAACCATTGATGCAACAAAAGCCCAATTTAAAAATGATAAAGCCTTGATAATAGGTAAATCAACAGCATTAGATATTCAGAATGTTATGGGTTCCCCTACTGAAATTCAAAAAAAGAGCGGCAAAAAAATATATGTTTATCTTAAAAGTGTAGAAACATCGGGCGTAAGTGTAGACGTTGGAACTAATTATATTGCCAAATACACCGTCAGCAGTAACGGGCGACTTGCCAGTAAAGATTACAAAGCTAGTCCTATGAATAATCCTTTATTGCAATAATTTCATTTAAATACGGCTAAAACATATTGTCCCTGCTTCGATAGAGAACATGGTAAAAGCTATTGCCTGTTCTCTATCTTTCCTCTTTCTATAAAAAATCAATCATAAACAACATAATTAAAATAATATTTAATATATTTTGCATTACATAAAATATTAAATAATTCAAAAAACCTTGATTTAGTTCCTAAATTTAGGTACGATACAGGCAATAAAAAACGTAATAGGTGATGAATGAAAAAAACACAACTGCGTTTGAATAAAGAATCTTGGGAGAAAGGGTATCAAGATGGACTTAATATGAACCAAGAGATACCAAAAGGCATTGAAATTTTATCTTGGCATTTTGGCTATATCGAAGGACAGACCGCCGCTAAAGAGAAAAGACTTCACCAAGGCAAAGACCAGGAGATAAAATCATAAATATATTTTGCAATGCAAAATATATTAAATAATATAACAATCAAGGAGACAACCCCATATGAAAAAAAGAGATAGGGTTCTTACCGAATATGGCCCTGGTGAAATTATTTCGATTTCTGGATATGAATATACTGTGAGGTTGGATATCAAACCTATATGGTTGAAATCAGATATAAACACATTTCGTAAGTCTGAAATATTATCAATTGATAAATATGAAAAAACTTTGCCTCAGAAAAAAATAATAGAGACTCAATTAAGTCTTTTTGAAACCCTAAGTGATGATCTTAAATGAAAATCGGAATAAAAATATATCTTTTGTGGGTGATTTTTTTTGCTGGACCTGTCCACGCCGAATTTGGGAAATACATAGACGCCAATGGAGTGGTGCGCTTTACAAATACGCTCTCTATTGAAGAAAAAAATAGGATAAATAATAGAGACAGATCACAAAGACGTAAATATGATAATATTATCCGACAGGCGGGGAATTTATACGGCGTAAGCTATGCGCTAATCAAAGCTGTTATTCATGCCGAATCAAATTTTAACCCAAGAGCGATTTCTCCAAAAGGTGCCCAAGGTTTAATGCAAATTCTGCCAGAAAATAACGCCGCCCTTAGTATATCTGATCCGTTTGATCCTCAACAGAATATAATGGGCGGCACTAAATATCTTGGACGCATGTTATCCCGATACCCCAATGTATCTTTAGCATTGGCAGCCTATAATGCTGGCCCTGGTGCTGTAGATAAATATCAAAAAATACCGCCGTATAAAGAAACACGGATATATATTCATCGGGTTAATAAGCTTTATCGGTATTATATGCAGTTAGACGATAAGTGTAGCGGCCTGAATTAATCGTTTTCTTATATACTCAGTTCTTATTTAACTGTATGATTTATCCGAACTACCATAAACTGATTCATAGATGTAGCGGCCTGATTTCATAATCGCCCTGGCCTGATTTGATAAAAATTTTCGGCCAGAATTAAACCGTTTCTACAGTTCAATCTTGGCCAGCTTTATTCGTTACTGGGCCAGGATTAAATGTTTCTGGCCGAATTTATCTGATACTGAGCCAGATTTAAGTGTTTCTATAAATTTTCTCATAAACTCCAGTATTTTATGGGTACATGAGATTATGTTTTTCGAGACTTAATAAAGCCGAGCCTTACTTCTGCCATTTCCCACCTTTCTAAAATCATTGAAAACGGTTGATCATACCATCAATGCTCAGTCAATTTATATTTAGGTTTTTACAATGTTGCAAATAATTCGGCTTTTATGTCAGAGTTCGGCGATAATTTTTCCCATATTCTTCGTATCATAACCTCCTATTTGAGAGAATTCTTCCTGAAACGATTGCGCCTGAATAATATTCAATAGAGTTTGTACCCCGTATTGATCCGCATCTTCACGCCTGAAAACCAGGTCGTACTGCTCTTTTTTTATAGGGATAAACTCAATCCCTTCTACTTGTTTTGCTATTTTTTCAGTACCAATGGCAACATCTGCTTTCCCCGATGCCACAATACTGGCAACAGTGAGATGCGATTGAATTTCATGATTATACCCGGCAACATCTTTACTGGAAATGCCTGACAGGCGTAAATTTTCGTCCAGCAACACGCGCGACCCAGCTCCCTTCTCACGATTGACCATTGTGATGTCATCCCGGCTAAAATCGTTCCAATCCGATATTTCTTTAGGATTTCCCTTTGCAATATAAAAGCCTTGCATGCGACAGGTCAAATGAACTATTACAGCAGGAATTCCAGGCAATAATCGTCTTACGTATGCCACATTATATGTGTCTGTATCGCTGTCCCATAGGTGTGCAAAGGCAACATTAACTTGCTTTCTATATAGTGCGATCAGGCTGTCATAACTTCCGATATAGGCACGTAGTGCTGAGACCCCACGCTGGCGCATATAATTTGAAAGAATGTCCAGCATGATATCCTGACCGCAAAGTACAAAATCGTCTTTTTGAAGTGAGGAGCCTGTTTCCTGCTCGTGAGCGCAACTTCCTTTTTTCGAATTTTGAATATAATTTTTTATGTCATTTTCAGAAAAGCGCACCTTACGACCAACTCTGTAAGACTGGAGTTCTTCATTTTTTATCATGCTGTATATTTTGCTTTTACTGACTTTAAGTATGTCAGCGACATCTTGTACGGAAAGTTCATTTTTGGGATTCACAGAAGATCTCCTATTCCCGGTTAACTATTGATAAAAAAAATCAATTAATATTATATAACAGATATAATACACAATTAAACTTAGTTTAATATTATTTGGTATTATTTGGCACTTTTTGAAATATATATTTAGTATGAAATAATACCAAAGTAGACAAAAAAAATAAGGGGGAGTTTAACGAATATGATATTTTCAATATCAGGTGTAGAGACCCATCCACTAATCCCTTTTTTTGTTGCTTTTATTGCATCCTTTTTTACCTCTATGGGCGGAGTTTCTGGTGCATTCCTTTTATTGCCGTTCCAGATAAGCTTTCTCGGATATACAGCGCCGTCAGTTAGCGCAACCAATCAGGTTTTTAACGTTATCGCTATTCCCAGCGGAGTGTATAGGTATATTAAAGAGGGGCGAATGTTGTGGCCTTTGACATGGGCTGTGATCATCGGCACTTTGCCTGGTGTTTTCATTGGAGCATGGGTTCGTATCAAGTATCTACCAGACCCAAAGAACTTCAAATTATTTGTGGGTTTGGTTCTTTGCTATATCGGCCTGCGGTTGTTGGTAGATGTTATAAAAACAAATAGAAGGCCAAGGTTGTCAGGAGGCACTCAAAAAATACAGGCACAACACACTGTCAAAATCATTAAATCCTCCATTCGGCGGGTAACTTTCAATTACGAAGGGGAAGAATATAGGTTTTCACCGTTGGTTATCTATGTGATCTGTTTTTTTGTGGGAATCATTGGCGGGATATATGGCATTGGCGGCGGATCAATAGTAGCGCCTTTTTTTGTAGCCATTGTTGGTCTGCCTGTTTACATAGTAGCTGGAGCAGCATTGATGGGTACGTTCATCACTTCTATTGCGGGTGTTGTTTTTTTTCAATACCTTTCGATGATCTATACAAACATGACCGTTGCACCTGATTGGATGCTTGGAGCTTTGTTCGGATTTGGGGGAATTTTTGGTATGTACTTAGGGGCACGTACGCAGAAATATGTCCCGGCAAGAACAATTAAAAGCATACTTTGCTGTTGCGTGTTGTTCGTGGCTATCCGTTATATTGTCGGGTATTTCTGAATCACATATTCGCTGGAACTTGCTGATAAATGAATGTTAACTATCTATGAAAAACGGTATTGTTTCTGAAAACCCCATGAGCACTGGCGTTTCTATTGTTGGGGATTGGGATCATTCCAATCCCCTTTGAATTTTTATCGGTAAACATTTTCAATACAATACGTGGTCTCATCATCGGAAAATTTTTCGATATACCCCATGGAATCGACAAATGGACAAGATTTTTTCAGAAAAGATTGGAAAATGCCTGAACAGTAGGAATGCGTACTTGATCTGTTATTGGTGAGGTGGCTGAAACGCAGAATTGAGTTTTTTCATACCATAAGTGCTTGGTCAACTATGTGGCAAATTCAAGAAAAAAATTTGCAAGCCTTCCCAGAGGATGTTAATTATTTTGGAATTAATTTTTTTTACATTTATACTGATCTGGTTATTCTTGCTTTTCGGATGTTATCCCGTTAGATAAATGAAAACCACAGATCAACTCGTTAGAGATCAATACGGAGGTAGGCAATGTCGCTCCGCAATTTCCATGTTAATGGCAACGTCACGGATGAGGAGTTGCTATCGAGATCTTCAGGGTTCATTGAGACTCTCGTAGCAAGTTTTAGGCAGGCTGCGGCAAATGGAAGCTTTTCGTTCGGGCCGTTAACACTTAAAGATCCTGACCTAAACAGGGTTCACTCTGTTGTCACCGAAATTGATTCAAGAAGGCTTTTTTTTGCATGTGGAGATGACGAAATACCCCACTACGCAATGAGAAGCTTATATGAGGTAAGAAATTCCATCAGAGAGCATGCAAAGGGCGTCTGGGCTAACCCATCGTGTGAGCTACTCGTTCAAGAAATTTCTCATACTCTTAGCGAGGCATGTACCGCCGCAGAAAAGCTGGGGGGTGAACAGGTACACATGGGAAGTAAAGAGTTTGAGCCATTCATCGACATTATCGCTAATATGAGGCTCAAGGTCTGGGCATTGGTTGCTGCACTTAAGACTAAGCTTGGCTCGGTTATCAATCCACGTAACTTGCCCCAAGAAATCAACGTTCAGGTGGAAAAACATGATCTCTAACAAGAGTCGGCAATATGCACCCTACGGTCGCCGGACAACAAAAACGCTGCGCTTATTTTGGCACCGTTGCGGCTGGCGATAGGTTATAAATGGATTAGCGTATAATGACTAAAATAAGCAATCCACTGAAAGGAAGATTTGATGAATACATGAAACTCATCAAAGTTTTGTGTGAGTGTTACGATCAAGGCAATGATATTGTAGCCTTATCCATTGCCACAGCAATTCGAGTGCTTGTTCATGACACAAAGAAAAGCAAATCTTTATTTGCACACCTTGATATCAAAGATGCAGAGTATCTGAGTACAAATCATCAAATCACAGAAGATATTGTGCATTTGGGGATAGTCCGCCGTATAAATGTTGGCGTTAATGATGGTATTGGTGGAGAAGCAAAGTATTGGCCTTTGTGTGATGAAAGATATTTCCCATCTCCCAAAGAACAATCCTTTCTCAAGTTTAATGATTGGTGGAACGAACAAGTTTTTAGGAATGATTCCTTTTCATTGAGTCGCCGTGATTTAGTGCTGAGCGTTACTAATAAGGATGGTGGCGCTCATTTTGATACGGAAGTTGAACAGCGTTATGACGATTTTCGGAAAACATGGTCAGGTGGTTCCAGTCTCGTTGGTCGAAATTCTGGTCGTGTAAGAGGGTATGACAATATTCCAATTTATCCGGCAGTGAGGCAGATTGCATACGAATTGCTTCACTCGAAATATAAGAAGGCATAACATTTGGTTCCAGGGGCCGCTTTCCTCTGCGCTCCAAGCGCCTCTGAAACATGCGTTTTATACGCTTAATCTTTTTAGGAATATACCAAGATGGCTATTGAAGATCTCTACAATCAATTTAATGAACTTTTTAATCGTGCTGTTGTTCATATTGAGTCTATTTATATGAAATTTGAAGCAGTTGGACTGCTTGATGGATTTATGGAGAGAACATATGCTTACGAGTTGTATCACCAGTTAAGATGTGCACAGGAAGTATTGGATTACAAGGATTTTGTAATACATGCCGAGCCTCAAAAACAAAGGACTCTGTTTTTTAGAAAAATTATTGAAAGACTAATAAATGAAAATGATAATCCAAATAAAATCGCCTTTCAGAAATCCGTCATGCCAGACATGCTAGTCCATATGCCAAATAATATTGATATCAATATTGCAATGTTAGAAGTCAAGCCAGAGAAGAAGCAGCCTGGCAAAATCCCAGAAGATGGACAGCCATGGAGGGGATTCGCAAAAGACATTAGAGTAATCAAAGAGTTCTTGGATGGAGGCGATGACGTACAAGGATACTATAGGGGAATCTCACTTCTTTATAAAACAGATTATGGCTTTAATTCAGAGGATGAAATTAAAAACTCTTATGCAGGTATAATAAAAGGAACATTAGGGGATGCGTGGGAGGAATATCAAGATAGAATTTTATTATTATGGCACAAGGAACCTGCTAGTGAAGTTGTTCAAATTCCCTGGTATGAAAATTGAAATTACATACCCCGGCAAATTCAGTCGATACAAAAATCTGCGCGGCTGATTTGCAACGTTAAAGTGTTGACTTTGTCTATTATCAAACGCTCAAAGCCTGTATTTATGGGGCGTTGACTTCTTATGTTATTCATTCCTGTCGAAGCTAAGAGGTTATATCCAAAGAGTGTTAATTCCTATGAAACTTTTCTTTCGTACCTTTGTTGGAATAAGGCCTTTTAGTCAGATAGTATCGAATAAAGCTGGCCCGGTAACATTTAAAGCTGGCCAGTAACATTTATTCCTGGCCCAGAAACGGTTAAATCCGGCCCGGAATTTTGGATAGAATCATTTAATCCTGGCCGAAATTTTCTGATAAAATCAAGCCAAGGCTATTATGAAATCAGGCCGCTACACTTACCTGTCTGGGAATCAGGGTTGGTCCTCTTTGATACCGGTAGTGCTTGCCCGGATCTGCCAAAGCTGCCCCAAAATCAATTACTTTGAAATTTTAAAAAAAGGTGTGGACGGACAGGGATATTCTCCTCAACCTTCACAAGAAGATTAATTGGGAGAACTCAATTTTCCAGTCTTTGGATCTACAGAATACCCTGCTTTTCTAAGAGCAATCAGGACATCTGACAAATGGAGGTTGTCAACCAACAGATGCCTTTTTATGGCTTCCCTTAAGATATGGGCATATACATAGCTTGGATTTTTGGCATCACCATTCTCTGCATCGAATATGGCAGCCTCAATCAACTCCTCTGGTTCCGCTTGCCGCCACTTCACATTTGATTCACCAGCAGCTTTGTCTGTTGGTTTGTGCACTGTCATGATCAAATCAACAGTGACAACGCTTTCAGATCCAGAAGAGAGCCCTTTGACTGATCTTTGTCCTTTATCAAGAATAGCAATATGATCAGGGACTGAATCAAAACCGGCTTCACGCAATGCGGTCAGGACAAGACTCCATACGTTCCCTTTGCTATTTCCAAATACAACTGACATATATTTACCGGGCTTCAATACCCTGTATGCCTCTTTGAAAGCTCCTTTTAAAAGCTCTCCATACCTCACGGCAGCATTGACCTTTTTTTTTCCACAAGTATGGATAACGGCTTCATTTGCATTATCAGTCGTTTGTCCAATCCACGCCTCATGAAACAAACTCATATCACTGTAAAAAATATTAGATCCAAAAGGAGGATCAGTAAAAATATAATCTATTGAATCGGAGTCCAAATGTTCCAATAAATCTGCTGAGGCAAGACTGTACCTTGCATTTCCATGTTCTATATCTCCAAATACATCAGAGCTATTATAAATAACATCATCTGATTTCTTTGCAGCATTAACCTTTCTTAAAAACAACTCAAAAACATTCCATTCAAAATAAACAGGTGAAATGTAATATGTTTGATTCTGGGCATTCAAAGGCCTCTGCTTACTCCATTGATATCGCCTTGAAGCTCGTGGGAGTATGGCGGTAAATGCAAACTGAAGCTTCTTTCTTATTCTTTCCTCTTCTATCTTTGATATGTTATCCCACAACTCTGTTAAAATTATTGCATTCCTTGCAGAAAAGAATTTTTTTGTCTCAGTCAACCCACGATTTTTTAACCCAGAACGGCTATACATCTCCCTCTCTGGGTCAATAGAAAGAGAAGGAACCTTAGACAGAATATCCTCGGCTTTGGCATCGTTTATATTCTGAAAATCAATTTCTTGAATATCTTGTTCAATCTGTTTCCCTTGTACCCCTTTAACAACAACCTTGACCGGGATATCTGATCCACCATTCCATGTTCTCCTGCTGAATTTTGTGTCACATTCCGGGCAGACATCTTTTCTTTCAGCTTCTGGCAGCATGACATGATCATAAAAAATTAGTTCATAACCACACTTTGGACAGGCATAAACAAAAGACCAAATAGTCCTCACAAGTTCTATATCAGTTCCATCTTCTTCTCTGATAGTCTGATAGTAATGCCCAAATTTTTTTCTTGTTTTCGAAACAACTGATTTCGCAGCTTTGGTTAATTCTTGTGGAGTGACCTTTGCCAAATACCCTTGAGCAATATGCTGTCCTAAAACTGAAATATCACTGAGTTCAACATCTCTGCCAGACATGACTGCGGCAATCCCGGTCATGCCAGATCCAGCAAATATATCAGCTACTTTTTCGGTTGGCTTAGAATAATGATTTATAAAAGGGATAATTGCACCAACAGGCACTTTAGTTAAATAGCCATGGCAATTATAAATTGGGTCAGTTCTTGGAACTTTTATTATATCTGAAATTGGTTGATTCTGTACTCCAGCCAAGCATTCCTCCAAACATTATAAAATTTGCAGATGGGAATCATATAGTCTGTAGACTTATAGTTGTCAAGAATATAACGTCTGCAAAATTATATCTCCATATATTAGGTGTTGCTATCACATCCGATGCTAAACAAATACTGGCCAACAATCTCAAAAGACTTAGAGTTTCCTCTGGCCTTTCTCAGGAAGCCCTTGCTGAAAGAGCTGGACTCCATCGCACGTATGTCAGTTCTGTAGAAAGAGCACAAAGAAATATTACTGTAGAAAATATTTACGCACTGGCTCAAGCTCTTAGCTGCGACCCTCGTGAACTTCTTAATCCAATTATCAAAGGCGAATAACATATATGGGATTCAAAGCAGATGCAAGCTTCTTGAAATTTCTTACAATGGGTGCCGTAGGCGTCCAGCAGGTTGTAAAGCAACTCAGAGACCTTGGCTTTCAACCAATAGAATTAGAAAGATATTGTGCTTCAAATAAAATCTGGACAACAAAAGTAAAAAGATTGCGTCTTCCTGATCTCCTCTGTATAAAAACCGGTCTTCGTATTGAAGCTAAAGGAAAATCAGATCTCACAGTTAAAATGAGCCACGCTGAACATAATCCTGATAGATCATGGGATGCAGGATTAAATCCGCAAGACCTGATTGCTTTTATCAAATGCTACACTGAAGATACAATTTGCGCCGCAGAATCAGCACTATTTTTTGAAGTTGGAGATCTTAAAGCTAATATCCATTCCGCAAAGTTAGGACCTCCAAAATCTGCGTCAGAAGGAGCAGAAAGAGATTTGACATGGCCTTGCATTGTGGCAAAAAAAGATGGTGAAGTCCTTGATGTAGACCAAATAAATGGAAAAATAAAGACAAAACCTGATGAAGGGAGAAAGTACACCTATACTCTTCGTGGAAAAACGCCGTATGTTGCAGCCGGTGACAGATATAAAGCCTTTGAATCTATCCTTGCCGGTACTTTATCAGGGCCGGTTGATGTAAGACAAAGACTCAATGATACATGGGACCCATTTGATCTTCTAAATTCAGAGATTGACATTGATCGGTATGCTGCTACTAAAGCTATTCCTTTCTTGGAGATAAATCCTGCAAATGATGCTGTAAATATTTTAGAGGGGCTTTTAGATAATGAATTAGATGAACGTGTTGCGCTTGAGATGGCCTCCTCTCTTGCCAGGCTTAATTCACAGAAGGGATTCGATTTCATTTGTAACAAAATTGAGAATCCTACTGAAGCCTATATACCAATGGAAGCAACCTTCATATTAACTGAAATTGCTAACAATCCAAGCATCCAAACAATGGAATCTCTTGCTGGCAATCAAGATTTTGTGGGGAACGAAATTCGACAAGCTGCGGTATGGGGATTGGGTAAAGCAGGAGCAAAAGCCTACAATAAACTTATTCAATTCATTGATGATGAAGAAGATGAAGTAGCTCTCCATGCTATTGCAGCCTTTGGAAACGATACTGATAATGCTACCATTGACAACCTCATAGAATTATTGGTCTCAGGAAGTCCAAGACAAAAAGCTGCCGTTTGCAAATCACTCTCCATGATTCAATCCGACTATGTTATAAATCAACTCAAACAAGCCGCTGAAAACTCACCAGGACAAAAGAGTTGGATTATTGCATCATTGGGTCAACAGACCCCTGAAAACGTAAGATTGGCATTGGGAAACAGCTCACTGCTTGAACAAACTCAGCCTTTGTTTCATATGTCAAAATATGAAAACTGGCTTGCCACAACAGAGAAGGATATAGACCTTAAATTCCTTGTAGCGCAAAGCATATTTTAATCTACCAATTAAAAAGCCCTGCTGAAATAGGCCGGCCTGGCAGGGCATAATTTTTTATTGCGACGCTGGGGTTTAATGAAGCATAGTGAGCTTTATGTCTATCATTCAAGCCAAAAGCCTTTATTGAAAGGGGTATTGACTACTTCTGTTATTGACCATATCAGATTCAAATCTTATTAACGTATAAAAGTGAGCCCAGCCTGAATTATTCCAAACCGCTACAATTACAGAAACACTTAAATCTGGCTCAGTATCAGATAAATTCGGCCAGAAACATTTAATCCTGGCCCAAAATTCTTATTAGATCAGGCCAGGGCGATTATGAAATCAGGCCGCTACAGCTACAGATAAGAGGCTTAAACAATGACAAAAGTTTAGCGTTCATATTCTTCGCAAAAAAAACGTTTAAAATTCTTATTAAATTTATTCCAACTATAATTATATTGCTTTTGTTCGCGAATATAAATTCTCCATGCTTCTTTTTCTTTTGCGGATTTCAGTTTTTTCACTGGTTCAAATTTGTAGGGATTTTCAATTGTATAGCCGCCTTTGGATAATTCAAATTCTCCTAAAATTTTTAACCTTCCATCATTGCCCCATCGCAAGCTTTCAGGCTTTCGTCTATAAGAGCGTGCATCAAACGACAAAATACCCTTAACTCGTCCTGTTCCGTGATGTGCCAGACGGCAAAGGGACAAGTTGCGCAAATTGTTTTTGGAGAGCGGCCCAGGTCGCCTAAAACCGGACTGCTTGTCTGTGTTTCGGTGTTTTCCTGTGCTTCTATCACCGGGCTGTCTTGTGTTGTTTCCATTTTTCGTCTCTCCTTTTTTGGGACGTTCAAAGATGATGCCATTTTTGGCAATTCGCATTCCGGTTTTAGAAAAAGGAATGCTTGATTTTTTTTTAGTCTTCCCACCGATATCCGCTAAAACATAACCGGCACCCCGTGGTTTAACTTCAAGACCGATCTTAGCCAGTTCCATATGGAAATCTTGCCAAGTATCAGATTTCATTGCCGCCTGGACGATAAAATCTTTTGATTCTAAAACAAAGGTATCAAAAGATTTCAGGCCGGTTTTAGTTTCAAAATCTTTGGCTTTGGCATTTGCCCGTTTTGGCTCTCGTTGAAAAAATTCTTTAACCTCATAATCTCCGGCTGATTTTTCATAAGCCCCAAGCCGATCCTGAAGTTTTTTCTTTGACAAGTTCTTATCAAATTCGCTTAATTTTATATGATAACCGTCTTTGTGCTTATGACCGATGGCGGATAGGATACAACCATTACCACGCATTTGTACTGATAGCCCATAAATAGCAAGTTTTTTATGCAAAGATTGCCAATCTTGGGCATTGTCGAAGGCTTGTTTAATATCAGATTGTCGTTGTTGAACGTAATTACTAAATTGCTGTTCAACACCAACATCAACTTTCAATCCATATTTTTTTTCAAGACTTCTGCAAGTTTTGTCACGCTTATAATAATCATAGAAAGGATCATGCCTGGTAAACTTTTCTTTGTGGATCATATTATATGCAATGTGCATGTGTGGGTTTTCAGTGTTTATGTGTATTCCACAAAGCCTTTGATGTTCCTCAAAGCCTAAAGCTTTTGCAAATTCTTTTTCTATGTCTTTAAAATCTTCCAGGGACAGTTTTTTAAAGTCTTCGGGATGAAAACTTACCACCAGATGATATGTTTTTTCTTTTGTGGTTCTTGTATTAAGCTTTTGAGTGGCTTTAATTTCGTCAGCCGCAAGATCATAGTCTTGTCCGGCATAACAACCAGCGGCCCATTTTTCAAAAAGTTTTTCCCCCTCATGATTAGCCGCCGCAATATATGAGCCTAAACGCTTTATATTATCGTTTTGGGGTTCACAATGGACACGTTTTGAGATCATGATTTAGACACCGCACTCGTTTTATTATCCGGAGCATTATAAGGGTGTTGCCCATATTCGCTCGTAAATATACGCTAAGCGTTATGGGTGGGACCCTTTATAGTATTTGTCGAATTTTAGAAATAATTGGGGATAAATCCCGCTGCCGTAAGTCTATTTGATGTAGAAGGCTTTTGATTTCGCCAGGGGAAACATTTTTAAATCCTTGAGAAATATAATACTTAAAAAGCCCTCCAAGCCTGCCAAGATCAGCATTAACTTTGAGAGCCGCCAAGAATGCGTGATTATCAACCATAGATGTTATGGGTCTATTTGTGGCAACCCTTCGAATATATTCAGAGACAGAAAGCCCTGATTGTTCAGCTATTTTTTGAAGTTGCTCATGTTCTTCAATTGTAACGTATGATTTAATACATTTTATCCGCGTATCAGCTTTTTTCATTAGTTTACCCTATCTCTTTTTTTCAGGATTAACCGCAAATATTTTTGTATTATTTAATATATTTTGCATTACAAAGGTGTTTATGTGTTTTTTATAATGCCAAGAAAATACCCCCGAATTATGGTGGAGGTATTTTC
>NZ_CP036315.1:0-6889 GCF_004319545.1 Desulfobacter hydrogenophilus
ACGGGTGTTTTCAAACATGATTGCGCCTAAAACCTCTCAGGATTGCGCCTAAAACCTCTCAGGATTGCGCCTAAAACCTCTCAGGATTGCGCCTAAAACCTCTCAGGATTATTACGCCCTGTTATTGACACAGGGCGTAATAATAAAGTATAGACAATAAAAAAGCCCGGAAAGCGTTGGCACACGCCTAATCCGGGCAAACCACTAGACACTGAATCGGAGTGTAAAATGGATAAATCAATTATAATGAACAGAAACCAAATAGTCAAAAAATCAAACGCTCTTTGTAGAGCAAGACATACTACTGATTCCATCTGGATCGGGCGCTTGGCGGCCATTGTAGCTGCTCAAGTCCGGAAAGACGATAAAGAATTCCAAATATACAAAATACCTGTCCAACAAATGCTGGCCGCGGCTGGAATCAGCAGGACAGGGAGTATTTATAGAGACTTATTACCGATTGCAGAAAAAGCCATGCAGAAGACCATTAGAATCGAAGAAGAAGGAGAATGGGTCTTATATACTCTATTTTCAAAATGTCGTTATAAGCGTGGGGATGGTTTTGTAACTGTACGCTTTGATCCAGATCTAAAACTCCATTTTCTCAATCTGGGAGAAAAAGTTAATTTTACAGAGTATGCTCTCATTGAGTATATGTCCTTGCAATCAACGTATTCACAGCATCTTTTTGAATATTTGATGTCTTGGAATGACAGACCCATAGTTGAAATTGAACTCGCTGAATTACACGAAAAATTAGCTACGCCGCCAGGAAGTAGGGTAAGAAAAAATTTTTACGACTTTGAACGCAAAATTTTGGCTCTGGCTCATAAAGAAATCCAAAAAATTACAAGTCTCAGGTTTGAATACGAGATATTGAACAACAAGGGCCAGATCCGCAAAAAAGGCCAAGCTGCCAAAATTATTCGTTTCGTTTTTTCCAAAGGCAAAGTTGCAAAAATTGCAAAAAGACAGAAACAAGCAGACCAAAAAAAGCAGTCAGCCAAAAACAATACCCTCTTTCTGTCGGCGGTTCAGTGCGCCCAGGCGCACAAAGACCAGGGCGGCTGCGGTAAACTCCGAGGAACTCAAGAGTGCTGCAAAGCGTGTATGGAGTCGAAAAAAACCGTGGAAACTGAACTTGACCTATTCAACCAGAAAAAAAATTAGGTGGCAGGCCCTGGCCGGTGTTGCTGCACAGACCAGGGCCGTTACATTCCCGCACTCATTCCACGCCGTTGTCGCTGAGATTCAAGCGGTTTCTGCGCTTTTTCTGGATCATCCCACCGTTGATTTATAACCCGTTCAGGCGTTTTTTTTAAAACGTCGTTCCAGTCCTGCCCCTTGCGCTGCGGCAAGTTCTCCTCAAATTTTGCGCCGGCCTTTTGACAAATGCGCTCTAAATCGCTGCTGTACCGCTTCCCCGCTTCATCGTTATCAAACGCCCCGATAATAGCTTTACCCCGGTTACGCTCGACCAGGGCGGCAAGTTGCTCATCCTGGGCGTGTGACATCTGCCCGGCAAGGCTCACATAAACCGCCTTGTTGTGTGGGTGTAATTGTGCATGGGAGAGCGCATCAATACCGCTTTCACAAATGACTATTTTTTCAAAGTCGCCTGGGGCCTTGGAAAACCACAAGCCCTTCTCCCCGGCCTTGGAGAAGCCCGTAAAATCGGTGTTCTTTTTTTCCAGGCCGGAAAACCCCTGCTCGTTGTGGTGGGGAAAACAAACATTTTGCCGGTCGTCACCGACAACAGCACCCAAAAACCGCAAATCCATCAAAACCCTTTGGTCAATACCCCGGTTGGCAAGGTATTTGACGTTTTTAAGGATCCGAATTTTGGCTTTCTCTTGGGCCAATTCTTGGGCCTGGGTTTCCTTGGTGGGCTTCGGCCTGGGCGGTGTGATCTGGACTGTAGGCCGGGGGGATCCTAGATAGCTCCGCAACTCCTTGCGGACATGCCCAAGGTTTTTGCCGGTCTGGTATTGGCAAAAATCAATTACAGAGCCGTTTTTGCCGTTCCTGAAGTCATGGTACATCTGATCCCCTCCGGACCCCATAAACACGCCAATTTTGCCCCCTGATTCGGTTCTCATGACTCGCATTTGTCGCCCGGATTTTTTCTTGTCCAGGGCAAAGCCATATGTGCTGGCAAATTCAGCCAAATTGATTTCCCGCTTGAAACGGGATAATTCGTCCGTCATGAGTTCTCGGGTCCTGTCCCTAACAGCTCCTGGGCTATACCGTTGTAGGCTTCGGTTAATTTTTCCACTTGCTTGGTCAAGCTGCTGACTTGTTTCTGCAAGCTTTCGATAATTTCGGCTTGCTGTTTCTGCGATTCGATTACGGTATTGATTAGACTCTGTTCCAACTCTGTCAGTGCCATTGATTATTTCCTTATGATTTTCAGGGCTTCTCTTTTTCCTAACGTGGCCCCGGTCTCTATCGTGTCCCCCTCTGGCATCACGATATAAAACTTGCCATCCTGCTTCTTTAACTCTATTCCCAATGTTTTCATGGCGTTTAACGTCTCCTGGGCGGTCTTGATCTGCGACTCGACCAGGGCTTTTTCTTCCATGGAACTGGTCACGCTCGACGACAGGTATTGCATCAGTCCCCAGCTCCCGGCGAAGATGCCCAGAAAGAGTCCCAGACCGACCACCAGGGGCTTGATCCATGCCCTGGTCAAGACTATTTTTAACTTGAGATATTCCCGGTTCAGCCGGTCGGTTTCTGACTCTAAATTTATCCTGATTGAACTCAACTCGTCGTTGATAGAGCCTTTCAAATTCTCGCTTAGCTCGCTCAAATGCTCTTTGATTAGGCCTTCGGTCTGCTCCCGGTCGTCCTCCATCTTGGCTCTGAGCCTGTCTTTCAAACTCGCCACGTTGGAAATTGTCATTGAAAAGGACTCCTTTCATCCTGAATTTTTCCCCGGTTTCAGGGTCTTTGACGGTGATATAATTCTTTCCTGCCCTGGGCGTTTCAAGCCCGGCCTCATGCAGGGCCGTTAAAACGTCCTGGCGATTTTCAATTTCTCCGGTATCAATTTTGTGGGCCAAATATTCCGTGACCAGTTGCCGGGGATCAGACTCAACCTGCATCCCGGCCTTGAGTTTTACAGCATCCACATATGCCCGGAATCCGGGCTGAACCATCCGGGCCCGGTCGGGGTCGTCCGGCCTGGCCCACCCGTTGGCATGGTTGTGCATGTCCCGGACGGTATCAAAATATTTTTGCCAGCCTGGGGGAGCCGGGTTCATGCTCTTACCGGAGACCAGATCAACCCGGGCCGTGAGCGTGTGAATGTGGATTCCCTTGTCTTTTTCGTGGTGAAGCACGGCTGAAAAGGCGTATTGATCAGGTTCAAGCCCGGCAAACGCCATTTTTTTATAGTCCCCAAGCACGGCCTTGATCTGCTCCGGTGTCGGCTTGTCCTCTGGTGACCAGGAGATCACGCCGGAACGGTACTTGTGCTTGAAAGTGAGCGCATCAGCCACGGCAGCCACTTGGTGGGGATCACCTTCCAGGACCTGTATCACTTCCCGGTCGTGGCCCTGGCTGTCCTGCGCCTGGGTCAAATAATCGGCTGCACCCTTTGCCGATCCTGTGCCGTGTTTTAGAAATTTTATGTGCATTTTCTTTTGGGCAAAATGGAAAAAAAATTGATCATGTCATGGCCTTTTTTAGCTCGTGTTCAATGGCGGCCAAGTGCTGGATAACCTGGACAGCATCAGCACCGGACTTGTGAGTGTTGCACCACCGGGCAATCTGATTCAGGTTGTTCCCGATCCTGGCCAGATGCAAAATTTTTTCCTTTTGGATTTTTCGATCCTTTACTTTGAAAGGCCGTACCCGATGAATCGCTTTGGTGATTAACTCGGTCATGGTTTGGCCGGAATCATCGGCTATTTTTTTCAAGGCGGTTTTTTCTTCTTCAGAAATTCTGATTTGCAAGAATTTGGGTTTTGAAATTGCCATGCGATTTCCTCCAAAAAGGGCGTAGCCCTTGGGGGGTTCAAAGGGGGGGCACCCCCCTGCCAGCCTTCGCCGGAACGTAGTGACAAGAGTCGGCTGGCTTAAAAACAATATTGATACTATATATCATGATTTGACACGGTGTCAACACCCCGATACCTTGCAAAGGGCAGTGGGGAAAATTAGCCTAATTCCGACGAGTATTAATCAAAAGGTTATCCAGATTTCGAACGCAGACTATCAGCATAACAGGCCAAAGCCAGTTCAATGATCTGCCCAAACGAGGATGGTTTCCCGGCCTGTATACTGGCATCACGAAGACGGTTTAGTTCATTATAAGCGTTGGCACTGACAATTGCCGATATCTGCTTTTTACCGTCTTTTTTAACCCGATTAAGGTAGCGCTTAACGCGCTCCCGGTTCCCTGCCTCGAGCCTGGCAAGCTTTTCAAGTTTTGTCTTTATTTCAGTCATAACTTTCTAACCATTTATATTAACGTTTATTTTTACATTAATATAAATGGTTGGAGTTTTCAAGAAAGTTATGTTCTTTTTCCCTCCATTATGCCCCGATTCGGTTGGTTCATCTGATCGGACCAAGGTACTGGACGAAGTCAGCACCACGATTCACGACGGCGGAGCCTCCGTGAATACTTTAAATAACAGGTAAAATTGTGCCATTCTTCCTTTATAATGTATTTTATAATAATCTATTAACACTATATGGTTATTTAAAGGCAACAATAAGTGATTTTTTATTGACTTTTAATAATCTTTTTGTTAAAACTTAATGTCAATATAAGACATAGGGGGGTAATTATGGCATTTGAAAAGTTTACTAAAACAGGTACGAGACCAGGTGTACCAAAAATATCGATATGGACAAGAGGCCAGATCGGTTTTAACAATACGGCAATGTTAAAACATAAAGTTAGTGATTTTAAATATAGTATTCTATTTTTTGATAAAGATAGAAATAGGATTGGAATAGAGTTGACTAATGATGGTAAGCAAGATGGAGTTTGTAAATTAATACATAGGAAAGGCGGGGGAGTATCGTTTTCTGCCAGGGCTTTTTTAAATACATATAAAATAGATTATAGTGAAACAAAACAATATAATTTTGAATATGATGAAGAAAATAAAATGTTTATCGTTGATCTAAATTAAAGGAATGGATAAAGATATTTCATATATACTAAACCCTGATGGATTCGCAAAAAGTCAGAATTTTGGCATTTTTTCGATCATAATCAACATTACATTAAATAGAAAAAGAGCATTGGGGAATGCTCCTTTTTTATATTCTGCAGCACCAATATTAGAGGTGGGGACCAAAAATATTGGAAATAGCCGATCAGCAATGGGGCTGATGGCGGCTTGCTGCCCAAAATGTAACTTGTGGTTACGTTGCTGTCCATAAGTTGCATTCTGAGGCCAACTTGTCAAGAAAATTTCCCGACGACAAGGAGCTTTCATTATGCTGAAAAGTAATGAATCTCGTAAGCCCAAATATTATATTTTTAGGGCTTGGAGAATGCATAATGGCCAGAAGCTTTGGGCTAAAGATTACGGCCTTAAAGCTTGGCGTATCCCGATTTATTAAAATCGGGGCTTTATGCACACCCGTTTAGGAAACCGGGTTTCCCTCCGCCTGGGAACAGAAGGAGGGATTTTTATTTATCAAGGCTTACAAATTCCACAAGGACCCAACTAAAGCATAGTTGCGTTTTCACGCAATAAGACTTCCGCTTCCAATTTGGGGTTTTTGGCACAACGCCCCGAAAAGGAGTATTCCAAGTTTCATGAAGATTAATGGCGTGTATTGGCAATGTGTTGCGGTCTGTCTCTCATCAGTTAGATAAAATATAACAAATCAGATCAATCAGCTTCGGCAAAAGTGAGAACAGGGAGAGTTGATCAAAACACCCATGAGGGACTAAAATGACGGGATTTTGCACGAATCCTCCCCAGACCCCAAGAACCCCAATCAGGATAGTTTAGGCCTCTGATCCGGGTCCAAATTTTCGTATTTACCCCACGCTTCCAGAAGCAAAAACTCAACAGCCTGGGATTGATTTTTAGCAGACAAAACCACCTCAAGATTTTTGAGGGCTTCGGTTGCTTCCTGGGAAATGGACACGGACACTTTCTTTTTCGGTACTAATCCGTCCGGCTTTCTCCCGGCCCCTGGGCGAAAGCCACCCCTACTCACAATCCACCCACAACTTTTACAAAAAGATTTCTGGCAGCATCTTCGCCAAGGTCTTGAGCTATTTTTTCAAAAACAGCTTCGACCATTAATTCATGCCTGTTTTCAACATGGTCAGTACATGCGTATGTTATCCTCACCGCTAAGCCAAGTTCAAGGTCGCCCTCGGCCTGGGCATACGGTGTTTCGTGGGCTTCTTTTACCGTGTTTTCGATTCGTTTCATCTTTTAATACTCCATGTTATTAAGAAAGCCATCCTTTCATTGATTTAGTATACTAAATCAATGAAAGGATGGCAATAGAAAAAGTATACCGAATCAAAAATCTTATAACTGTTTTTCCCTAAATGTGCAATTAACCCTTTAGGTAAGGGGTTTGGGCAGTGGGGGAATCAGAATTTCTCGACGATAACCGATCCGGACTACAATTTATTCTATCTTGGCCGACTGGTCCAGCCGATTACTTTTTTTCCATTTTGCCCAAAAAAAACGGTCCTTAAACCAAAAAATTCCATAGTAGCAAGGCTGTTACCAATTCTGAGAATAAAAAGGCGCTGCGTGAGCAGCATCATTTGTCGATGGATTCAACCACCTATCCCGATAAAAAAATTGTGCTTTTATATACGCGCACTCGCATGAGTGCGCTTTTTTTCTCTTTTCTCTTTTCTCTTTTCTCCCCCCCCTGAAAGCCCCTATTG